>RFKM01000366.1 GCA_003694465.1 Alphaproteobacteria bacterium | reverse complement strand
GGTCGAATCGCTTCTGTTCAACGGCGCCGCCTCGCGGGCCCTGCTCAGCCCCGACGGCGGCGGCGACGAGATTGCCGTGGCGCTGCCGCAATCGGGCGAGTTTGCCCATCTGCGCCGGGGCGACGTGGTGCATGTCGGCTGGACGGGCGAGGGCGCCAGCGCCTTTGCCCACGATGCCGCGGCCGATGCCGCCATCGCCCGGGCCACCGGCGGCGCGGAGGGCGCGTGATGCGGGCCAATGCGCGCCTCGGCTTCTTCCTGCTGATCACCCCGCTGGTGCTCTGGCTGGGGCTGCTGATCGTCATTCCGCATATCGACATGTTTCTCGTCTCGCTGCGCGAGCGGGTGGGGGTGGGCGAATATCGCACCGGCCTTGCCAATTACCGCGTCTTTGCCGAGCAGCCGCTCTACATCATGACCTTCGCGCGCACGGCGATCATGTCGGTTCTGGCCACGGCCATCACCCTCGTCATCGCCTTCCCGGTGTCGTTCTACATCGCCAAGATCGCCAAGGGGCGGCTGCAGTCGGCGCTGTTCCTGATGACGCTCATTCCCTTCTACGTCTCGGAACTGGTGCGCACCTTCGGCTGGATGATCCTGTTGCGCGAGACGGGGCTGTTTTCGGGCCTGTTGCAATGGCTGGGGATCGTCGATCACCCGGTGGAGATGCTCTACAACGACGTGGCGATGATGATCGGCCTCGTCTACACCTCGATGCTGTTCATGGTGGTGCCGCTGACCACGACGATGGAAAGCCTCGACGATGCCACCATCGAGGCCGGCTATGACCTCGGCGGCAACGGGTTTTCGGTGCTGCGCGAGATCGTCATTCCCCATGCCATGCCCGGCATCGTCTCGGGCTCGATCGTGGTGTTCATGCTCTCGCTGGGCAACTACCTGACCCCGACCATGCTCGGCGGCAAGGACAGCCTGTGGTTCACCGAGCTGATCTATTCGCAGTTCATCGTCCGCTTCAACTGGGAGCTCGGCGCGGCCTTCGGCTTCCTGCTGCTGGCGCTCTCGTCGCTGATCGTCTGGGGGATGCTGCGCCTGACCGGCCAGACCCTCGAAAAGACCCTGGGATGAGGAGAGGCGCGCCATGATCCCCACCATCCGCCAGCCCCGCGCCCTGCGCATCGCCTACCGGGCCTACGTGGCGCTGTTCTTCATCTACCTTGCCCTGCCGCTGACGGTGGTGGCCGTCTTTGCCTTCAACGACAGCCTGTTCCCGGCCCTGCCGTGGAAGGGCTTCACCCTCGACTGGTTCTTCGGCGACACGAGGCCGATGATCGGCCTCTTTCACGAGCGGCCGATCCTGCGGGCGCTGGGCAATTCCTTCTACGTCGCCGTTTTCGTCTCGACCATGTCGGTGGCGGTCGGCACCACCAACGCCTTCCTGTTCAACCGCTACGATTTCCGCTTCAAGGGCCTGCTCTACGTGATGATGCTGCTGCCGCTGGTGATCCCGGGAATCGTGCTGGGCATCTCGATTCTCGTGTTCGCCTCGACCCTCGCCAATGCCGCATGGGATGCCTTTTCCGTCGAGATCGAGGCGCTGCGCCCGGGGCTGGTGCTGGTGATCCTCGGGCAGTTCTCGTTCATCACCACGGTGGTGACGCTGGTCATCGGCGCGCGGCTGCAGAAGTTCGACCGCGGCCTTGAGGAGGCGGCGCTGAACCTCGGCGCCGACCGGCTGACGGCGATTCGCACCGTCACCATTCCCTACCTCATGCCGGCGCTGATCGGCGGCTTCGTCGTCGCCTTCCTGATGAGCTTCGAGAATTTCAACACCACGCTGATGCTGGTGGGCTCGGATGCGCCGCTGACCATCGCCATGTTCGACCGGCTGAAAGAGGGCTCGACGCCGCTGCTCAACGCCGTCTCGCTGCTCCTGATGCTGATCTCGACGAGCGTGGCGCTGGCGATGGTGCTGTTCCAGCGCCGCCGCTGAGCGCCCTCCCCCCGCCCAGTGACGAAACCGGCCATGCACGCGAAAGCGGAGGCGGCGGAGTTCGGCCGGCCAGACAAGCACCCGGGGCGCGCGCTGCGGGTCTCGCGGTGGGGGGGATGGTGCCGCAGGGGAGGATTGAACTCCCGACCTCACCCTTACCAAGGGTGCGCTCTACCACTGAGCTACTGCGGCGGACCGTGGGCGGCTGATTAGACGGATTTCGCCGGGCGTGCAAGCGCAATCTGGACGCTTTCGCGCCGGGCCTGTAGAGAGGGGCCATGAGCCCGACGCCGCCGTCGAAACCACCGAAGAAACCCGCCCTTTCGCGGGAAGAGCGCCTGAAGGCGGCGCTCAAGGCCAACATGGCCCGGCGCAAGAGGCAGGCCCGGGCGCGGGCCGCGGAAGAGGCCGGCAAGGCGCCCGGCGCGGCGCCCCAGAAGGATTGAAGAGGCAGGCATGGATTCGATCGTTGTCACCGGAAACGGCCCGCTCCGGGGCGAAATTCCCATTGCCGGGGCCAAGAACGCCTGTCTGGCGCTGATGCCGGCAACGCTGCTCACCGAAGAGCCGCTGATTCTGACCAACGCCCCGCGCCTGTCCGATATCCGGACGATGTCGCTGCTGCTCGAAAGCCTCGGGGCCGATTCGGCGGCGCTGCAGGAAGGGCAGGTGCTGGCGCTGTCGAGCCACAGCCTTTCGTCCACCCGCGCCGATTATGACATCGTGCGCAAGATGCGCGCCTCGAACCTCGTGCTTGGCCCGCTGCTGGCGCGCGAGGGCCATGCCGAGGTCTCGCTGCCCGGCGGTTGCGCCATCGGCGCCCGGCCGATGGACCTGCATCAGGACGGGCTCGAGGCGCTGGGCGCCGAGATCGAGCTGCGCGACGGCTACCTGCACGCCCGCGCCCCCGGCGGGCTCCGGGGCGCGCGCATCGCGCTGCGCTTTCCCTCGGTCGGGGCGACCGAGAACATCGTCATGGCGGCAACGCTGGCGAAGGGCACGACGGTTCTGGAAAATGCCGCCCGCGAGCCAGAGATCGTCGATCTCGTGCGTTGCCTGCGCGCCATGGGCGCCCAGATCGAGGGCGAGGGCACCAGCCGGATCGAGATTCAGGGCGTCGAGCGGCTGGGCGGGGCGACCCATCGGGTTGTCGCCGACCGGATCGAGCTGGGCACCTACATGCTCGCCCCGGCGATTGCCGGCGGCGATGTCGAATGCGTGGGGGGCGAGATCGACCTCGTGCGCGCCTTTGCCGACAAGCTCGAGGCCACCGGCGTCAGCGTCGAGCCGACGGACAGGGGGGTGCGGGTGCGCAAGGCGCCGGATGCGCGGGTGCGGGCCGTGGACGTGACCACCGAGGTCTTCCCGGGCTTCCCGACCGATCTGCAGGCGCAGATGATGGCGCTGCTCACCACCGCCGAGGGGGTGAGCACCCTGCACGAGACCATTTTCGAAAACCGCTTCATGCACGCCCCGGAACTGATGCGCATGGGTGCCGATATCGAGGTTCATGGCGGCACGGCGACGGTCACCGGGGTTCCGGGCCTGAAAGGCGCGCCGGTGATGGCGACCGACCTGCGCGCCTCGGTCAGCCTGATCCTTGCCGGCCTTGCGGCCGAGGGCGAAACCGTGGTCAACCGGGTCTACCACCTCGACCGGGGCTACGAGCATGTGGTCGGCAAGCTCTCGGGCGTGGGTGCGAAGATCGAGCGGATCAGGGGGGCATGATGGAAGACGCAAGGTTCGAGGACGGGGCCGACCGTCCGCTGCGGCTGGTGGCCTTCGACGCCGAGGATCTCAAGGTCATCTCGGCGCTCGTGCAGGACGCGGTGCTGCCGATGAGCGAGATGAAGTGGGAGGCGCGCAACAGGCGCTTCGCGCTGCTCGTCAATCGGTTCCGCTGGGAAGACCTCGAACAGGCGGAACGGATGCATCGGCCGGTCGAGCGGGTGCAATCGGTGCTGGCCTTCAACGATGTCGAAAAAGTGAAAGTTCAGGGCCTCGATCCGAAGGAAAAGGACGTCGTATTGTCGATATTGTCTCTGTCGTTCGAACCCACCGATGAGGTTTCGGGGCGCGTGATCATCACTCTCGCTGGCGATGGCGCGATCGCCCTTGAGGTTGAAGCCCTCGATGCGATCTTGCGCGATGTCACCCGCCCCTATGTCGACCCGGCCCGGCGCGCGCCCAGCCACCCGCTTTAGGAGGCGCGATGCTGCGACGCTGGCTGATCAACACCGCGATCCTGACCGTGCTGGCCGTCCTTGCGGTTCTTGCCGCCAAGCTGGCCGAGCCTTGGCTGAGGGATGCGCCGATCGCGCCGGACGAGGCGCCCGCGTCGCAGAGCGATTGAGCCTCGCGCAGGCGGCTGCCACAGCTTCCCGGCTGGCGACAGGGAGAGGGCGCGCGATGCTGCCGGGCGGTGGGCGTCTGGACAGGAGGCCGTGACAGCGACGGTTCCGGTGTGGGCGAAGGGCGCGGGGAACCGAATTTTCCGGGGCGAGCCGGGGGTTTGGAGCGCACCTTTGGCGACGTCGTCCGGATGCGGCGGCCTTGCGAATCCAGGAACCTGGATTCGCGTGGTTTCCTCCCGGGTTTCCTGAATCCAGGAATCTAGATTCGCGTGGTTCCAGGC
>RFKM01000365.1 GCA_003694465.1 Alphaproteobacteria bacterium | reverse complement strand
GCTCCAGCGGAAGGAGAAGAAGCCGTTGCGGATGACCATGGCGCGCTTGCCGGTGGCGAATTGCCGGGCGACCGATTCCATCGCATAGGTGCCGCCCCCCGGCACCAGCGCGACCGCTTGGGCCTTGTAAACCTCGCGCAGGGTGGCGGAGATGTCGCGCATCACCTTCTGGAAGGCCGCCGACATGTGGTTGAGCGATCGGTCGGTGAACACCACCGAGAATTCCAGAAGCCCGTCCGGGTCGATATCGTCGCGCAGCGCCGCCATGTCATGCCTCTTTGCTTGTCATCCGTTCGCGCGACGATGGCCCGAGGCGAGCCCCTGCGCAAGCCCCCGGAGCAAATGCCCGGCGTGGCCCCTCAGAACAGCCCGCGCCAGCGCATCGCGCCGAGGGCCAGGGCCAGCACAAGGAGCAGGTTGAACGCATTGCCCGCCGCCCAGTTGACGAGCCGGGTGAGGCGGCGCTCTTTCGGGTCGATCGCCATCAGTTCGCGTTCGGCCAAGGCGCAGGCCGCGGCGATGCGCGCATGGTCGATACGCGGCGCCAGCTTCGGCGAGGCAGCCATGCGCCGCGCCTCGAGCAGTAGCGCCCCGGCCTCGCGCACCTTGGCCGGCAAGCGCCGCCCGCCACGCCGCAGGCGGGTTTCCAGATTGCGCCCGCCGATGCCGAGGCGTTCGCCGATCAGATCGTAAAGCCGCTGTTCCTGCGCCTCGAGTGTCACGTCATCCCCCAAATTACCCGAAGGATAGGCGAAACCGCCTTGCGGCTCAAACCGCCCGTGCCCATGTTGCGGCCATGCTTGCCTTCCAGACCTTCGGCGCCGCCGATTCCGCCCTGCCCCCCATCCTCATCGCCCACGGGCTTTTCGGCTCGGGGCGCAACTGGCGTGCCATCGCCACCCGGCTGGCCGAGACGCGCCGGGTGGTCACCGTCGACATGCGCAACCATGGCGACTCGTTCCGGGCCGAAAGCCAGACCTACCCCGACATGGCCGCCGACCTCGCCGAGGTGATCGCCGCCTTCGGAGGCGAGGCCGACGTGATCGGCCATTCGATGGGCGGGAAGGCGGCGATGACCCTCGCCCTCACCCGGCCCGAGGCGGTGCGCCGGCTGCTGGTCGCCGACATTGCCCCGGTCGCCTATGTCCATGGTGAAGGTCACCGGGGGCTGATCGCCGCCATGAAGGGGCTCGATCTGTCGGCCATCACCTCGCGGCGCGAAGCCGATGCCGCCCTCGCCGCGCAGATCCCCGAGCGGGCGGTGCGCGCCTTCCTGCTGCAATCGCTCGACATTCCCGCCCGGCGCTGGCGGCTCAACCTCGACGTGCTCGAGCGCGCCCTGCCCGACATCATGGATTTCCCCGCCGTCGGGGCGCCCTTTGCCGGGCCGGTGCTGTTTCTGGCCGGGGCGCAGTCGGACTATATCCGTCCCGAGCACCGGGCGGCGATCAAGGCGCTGTTTCCGAAGGCGCGGCAGGCGAAGATTCCCGGCGCCGGGCACTGGCTGCATGCCGAGAACCCGCGCGCCTTCGAGGCGGCGGCCCGCGTCTTTCTCGACGCCTGAGGCGCCAGCGCCGGGTCTCAGCCGTGATGGAAAGGGGTTGCGCCCCGTCAGTGCGTCCAGACGGTGCGGCGCGTGGCGGCGAAATTGTCGCCATAGCCGCCGGGGCGGATGTTGTGGCGGCGCTTGTGCGGGGGCAGAACCACCGCCTCGATCCCGTGCTCGCGGGCATATTCGAGCGCCGCTTCCTTCGTCGGGAAGCGCAGCCGCACCTGCTGCTGGGTGTCGGCCGAACTCGTCCAGCCCATCAGCGGATCATACCACTTGCCGCCTTCGGGGAAGAATTCCAGAACCCAGTGCTTCGTTCGGGCCTGGCCGGAGGTCATCGCGTTGCGGGCGGGCTGGTAGATTCGGGCGCTCATGGCTTCTCCTCTGCTTGGCGGATTTATCGGAAAACCGGCCCGGTTTCGCAAGGAGAAAACGCCGCGGCGCAGCGTGGGCGCGCGGGGATCCGGAAGCGAGAAGACCGGGAAAGCGCAGAAGCGGCGAGACTGCCGGCGCCAACGGGGAGTGAGGGGTGGGGTGGGTGTGTTGGCGCCGACAGCCCAGTCTGCTGCTTGCAAGGGAACCATAATCGCCCGGGGCCCACCCTGACAATAGAAATTACGCTTAAGGTTGCATGAAATCGCGAAAAATTCGCCCTTTCCGGGTAACGATTCGTTAACCATCCCGGCGCACCCGCGCCCCGCAGCAGCAGCCCACCGACCGACCCCGGCGCGGCGCTTGCATCTGGCCCCCATAGGCGCGAACATAGGGCGAACAGGAGACTCACATGGACGACAGGCCATCTTCGCCCCCACGGCGCGAAAAGCTCGAGGGCGGCAAGCGTTTCGTGATGCACACCGATTTTCGCCCCGCCGGCGACCAGCCGACGGCCATCGCCGAACTGGCCGCGGGCATTGCCGCTGGCGAGCGCGATCAGGTGCTGCTCGGCGCCACCGGCACCGGCAAGACCTACACCATGGCCAAGGTGATCGAAGAGACCCAGCGCCCGGCCATCATCCTTGCCCCGAACAAGACCCTTGCCGCCCAGCTTTACGGCGAATTCAAGGGCTTCTTCCCCGACAACGCCGTCGAATATTTCGTCTCCTACTACGACTATTACCAGCCCGAGGCCTATGTGCCGCGCACCGATACCTTCATCGAGAAGGAAAGCCAGATCAACGAGCAGATCGACCGGATGCGCCACTCGGCCACCCGCGCCCTTCTGGAGCGCGACGACGTGATCATCGTCGCAAGCGTGAGCTGCATCTACGGCATCGGCAGCCCCGAGACCTATACGGCGATGACACAGGATCTCGAGGTCGGCAAGGAATATGACCAGCGCGCGGTGATGCGCGATCTCGTCGCCCAGCAATACAAGCGCGCCGACAACGCCTTTTCGCGCGGCACCTTCCGGGTGCGCGGCGACAGCCTCGAAATCTGGCCTTCCCACCTCGAAGACCGGGGCTGGCGGCTTTCGTTCTTCGGCGAGGAGCTCGAGGCGATCACCGAATTCGACACCCTCACCGGCGCAAAGACCGACACCCTGCAAAAGGTGCGCGTCTATGCCAATTCGCATTACGTCACCCCGACGCCAACGCTCAAGCAGGCGATCGCCGGCATCAAGGCCGAGCTCGCCCTGCGGCTCAAGCAGTTCGAGGAAGAGGGCAAGCTGCTCGAGGCCCAGCGGCTCGAACAGCGCACCCGCTTCGACCTCGAGATGCTCGAAGCCTCGGGCTTTTGCAACGGCATCGAGAACTACTCGCGCTACCTCACCGGGCGCGCGCCCGGTGAGCCGCCGCCGACG
>RFKM01000364.1 GCA_003694465.1 Alphaproteobacteria bacterium | reverse complement strand
ATGCCGATGAGCGAGGCGCGGCCGTACTTTATGCGTTCCCACAGCGCCCAGCTCAGCGAGGCGGCGGCGGCCGACAGATGGGTGACGGCAACCGCCATCGCCGCGCCGCCATCGGCGGCCAGCTGCGAGCCGCCGTTGAAGCCGAACCAGCCGACCCAGAGCATCCCGGCGCCCATCATCACGTAGCCGGGGCTGTGCGGCGGGGTGTGGCGGTTGCGGCGCGGTCCGAGCACCATTGCCACCACCAGCGCCGCAATCCCGGCGGTTTCGTGCACGACGATGCCGCCGGCAAAGTCGCGCGTGCCGATGGCGCCGAAGAGCCCGCCGTCAGACAGGAACCCGCCGCCCCAGATCCAGTGCGCCACCGGGGCATAGATCAGCAGCATCCACAGCCCCGAAAAGCCGAGCACGAAGCCGAAGCCGACGCGCTCGACCCAGGCGCCGACGATCAGCGCCGGGGTGATGATCGCGAAGGTCATCTGGAATGTGAAGAACAGGATCTCGGGAATCGACCCGCTCAAGGTTTGGGCATCGACCCCGCGCAGCATCGCCTTTCCCAGCCCGCCCCAGAGCGCGCCGCCGTCGCCGAAGGCAATGGAATACCCCACCACCAGCCAGAGCACGCTCATCAGCGCGGCGATCGAAAAGACATGCATGAAGACCGAGAGCACGTTGCGTGCCCGCACCAGTCCGCCATAGAAAAGCGCGAGCCCGGGCAGGCTCATGAACAGGACAAGGGCGGTCGCGGTCAGAATCCAGGCGGTATCGGCGCCGTTCATGGTCTCCTCCATTTCCGTTTCGCTGCCGGATAGACCGCGCGGCCGCCGCGAAAAACGGCAGAAACGGCTTTTTCTGCCAAAAATGCGGGCATTTCCAGAACTGCACAAGAAAGAGGCAGGCCGCGGTGCCTTCTGCTGCCTTCTTGTGCGCGGCGGGGATCGGCGGGGCGGGGCGACTCAGCCCAGCGGCAGGGCGTCAGCGGCGTCGGCGAGCAGGCCCAGGGCGTGGGCCGTGGCCGCCGCGCGCACCCGCGCCCGCCCGAGAGCGCCGAATTCGACGGTTTCGGTGATCACCCCGTCGCGAGTGGCAAGGCCGAAGCAGACCCGCCCCTCGGGCTTGTGCTCCGACCCGCCCGGCCCGGCGATTCCGGTGATCGCCACGGCGATGTCGACCGGCGCGCGCGCCCGCAGCCCGCCGGCCATCTCGCGGGCGACCTCCTCGGAGACGGCGCCGTGGGCGGCAAGGGTTTCGGCCCGCACCCCGAGCATCTCGCGCTTGGCGGCGTTGGAATAGGTTACCGCCCCGCGCTCGAACACGTCCGAGGCGCCGGGAATGTCGGTCAGCGCCGCGGCGACCATGCCGCCGGTGCAGCTTTCGGCGGTGGCGATCTTCAGCCCCTTCGCCCGGCAGGTGGCGAGGATGTCCTCCGGGTCGGGGCCGGGGGGCGTCGGGCCCGTGGGGGAGGGCGTGTCGGTCATCGCATCAGCACCAGGTGAGAGAGGGCGGCCAGCGCGACGGTGACCAGCCCGGCCGCAACCCCGGCCAGGACGTCGTCGAGCATCACCCCGAGCGCGTCGCCGCGCCGGTCGGCCCGCCCGATCGGCCCGGGCTTGAGCACGTCGAAGAGACGGAACAGGAAGAAGGCGGCGATCCAGCCCGGAAAGAGGCGCAGGATCTCCGCGCCCACCGCCGCCGCCCCGATCGAGACCGGGAGCATGGCGATCCACATGCCGACCACCTCGTCAATGACCACTTCCGAAGGGTCCTTGACCGAAGAGCCGGCGATATAGGCGCCCGTGGCCCGGGTGCCGAGGGCGAAGGCGGCAACGATGGCCAGGGCCAGAAGCCAGGGCCCGCCCAGCACATGCAGCGCCCAGACGAAGGGCAGGGCGGCCAGCGAGCCCCATGTGCCGGAGGCCGGGCGCAGGTAGCCGGCGCCGAAGAAGGTGACGATCAGGGTGTTCATCTTGGCCTCATGCCTTGGTCAGGGTTGCCAGCGCCAGCGCCGCGATGCCTTCCTCGCGGCCGGTGAAGCCGAGGCGCTCGGAGGTGGTCGCCTTGACCGACACCCGCCCCGCCTCGACCGCCATGATCCGCGCCAGTTCGGCGCGCATCGCCTCGGCATGGGGGCCGATCTTCGGCCGCTCGCACACGAGGGTCACGTCGCAATTCGCGAGGTCGTAGCCCCGCTCCCGCGCCAGTCCGATGGCATGGGCCAGAAAGACATGCGAGGGCGCGCCCTTCCATTGCGGATCGCTGGGCGGAAAATGCCGGCCGATGTCGCCCTCGGCGAGGGCGCCATAGATCGCGTCGGTCAGCGCGTGCATCCCGACATCGGCGTCGGAATGGCCCTTGAGCGCGTGCGTGTGCGGCACCTTCACCCCGCACAGGATGCAGGCCTCGCCCGGTTCGAAGGCATGCACGTCGTAGCCCTGCCCGATACGGATATCCATGACCGCTCCCATCAGCTGCTCGGCGCGGGCAAAATCGCCCGGCCCGGTGATCTTCATGTTTGCCTCGTCGCCCTCGACGATGGCCACGTCAAGCCCCGCCGCCCGCGCCACCTCGACATCGTCGGCCGCCCCGCCCGGATGGGCGCGGTGGGCGGCGAGAATGGCCTCGAAGCGAAACCCCTGCGGGGTCTGTGCGCGGTAGAGCCCGGCGCGCTCGCGCGTGCCGGTGACAAGGCCGTTCTCGCCGGTCCAGAGCGCATCGGTCACCGCAAGGGCCGGGGCGGCGCCGGGGCTGGTCTCGAGGGCGGCAATGACGCGGTCGATCACCTCCATCGGCACCAGCGGGCGGGCGACATCGTGGATCAGCACCAGATCGGGCGGATCGGCGGCCAGCGCCTCGAGCCCGGCACGCACGCTGGCATCGCGCGTCGCCCCGCCGGTGACGACGAGCGCCCCGGGAAAGCCGGCGCCAAGGGCGATGTCGTCGGGGTGGAGCACCAGCACCAGCCGCCCGATCGCCGGATGGGCGCGCAGGCGGGCAAAGGT
>RFKM01000363.1 GCA_003694465.1 Alphaproteobacteria bacterium | reverse complement strand
CTTGCCGGGTGTAATAGCCGAGGGTCGGGTGGGCGAGGCACTCGGCCATGTATTCGGCCACGGTGATCGGGCCGGTGCGGGCGATGCGCGCCGCGAGCTCTTCGCCGAGGCTCATGGCCGGGCGCGCCGGTTGGCCCAGACGAGCGTGCCGATCCCGGCCAGGATCATCGGCAGCGACAGCAGCTGGCCCATGGTCATGCCGAGAAGGACATGGCCCCAAGGGTTGTCCGGCGTGATGTATTGCGGATCGGCGAGGCGGTAGAATTCGACGAAGAACCGCGCCAGCCCGTAGCCGAGGAAGAAGGTGCCGGCCAGGCGCCCCGGCACCTTCAGCCAGCCCTTGCGAAAGGCGAGGGTGAGCAGCACCACGGCGAGCACCAGCCCTTCGAGGGCGGCCTCGTAGAGCTGCGAGGGGTGGCGGGCGCAGGGCGCCGTGGCCGTGGCGCAGGACTGCGCCAGCTCGCCGGGGAAGATCACCCCCCAGGGCATGGTCGTGGGCCGGCCCCAGAGCTCGGCATTGATGAAATTCGCAACCCGCACGAGGCCCAGCGCCGGGGGCGTGGCAATGGCCAGCAGGTCGGCCAGCGAGAGAACGGGCAACCCGTGCCGGCGGGCGAAGACCCAGGCGGCGAGGACGACGCCGAGAAAGCCGCCATGAAACGACATCCCCCCCGTCCAGACCTTCAGGATGTCGAGCGGGTGGGCGAGATACCAGCCGGGCTGGTAGAAGAGCACGAAGCCCAGCCGCCCCCCGATGACGATGGCGAGGATCATCCATGTGACGAGCGATTCGAGCTGATCGCGTGTCATCGGCACCGGCCCGGCCCAGAGCTGCGGGCGGGCGAGGGCGGCGGCGATGATCCGCCAGCCGATCAGGATCCCGACGATATAGCCCAGCGCATACCAGCGCACGGCAAGGTGAATCCCGAACAGATCGGTCGAGAAGATCTCGGGCGAGATGTCGGGAAAGGGAATGGCGGCGATCATGCAAAGGGTTTGGCCTTGCCGTGTCGGGGTGTCAACCTTGTGTCCGCGCCCGCCTTGGCGCATAAGGGGCGAAACGAGCTGGAGTGAGCCGATGTCGACCCAGAACCGGATTTTCGACGATTTCTCGAAACTGTTCACCAATGCGCTGGGCGTCGCCCAGGGCGCGCGCACCGAGGCCGAAACGGCGCTGAAGAGCTGGATGGACCGCTGGCTGGCCGACCGCGATCTGGTCACCCGCGAGGAATTCGACGCGGTGCGGGCCATGGCCCAGAAGGCGCGCGAGGAAAACGAGGCGCTGGCCGCCCGCGTCGAGGCGCTCGAAGAGGCGGTCGCGAAGCTGAGCGAGGGCTGACAGCTCGCGCCCGAATGTCGAAAAAGTGAAAGCCCCGGCGCCATGTCCGGGGCTTTTGACTTTCCGGATGCCGGAATTCTGAAAGCGCCGCCGCCGCGCCTCAGCGCAGGATGGGCGGTTCGTCGGGCTTCGTGCCCGGGCCGGCCTCGATCTCGGCAAATCCGTCCTCGTCGGGTTCGGGGGCGTCCGGGTCGGGGAATTCGTAGCGCAGGCCCATGTGGTCGAGATGTTCGCAGATCGGGTCGTTCGAGGCGAAGAAGGCGACGTCGACCGAGGCCAGATCGGTGCCGGAAAAGACCAGCGCCTCGTGGGTGGCCCGGGCCAGCGCCTTCTCGGCGCCGGGGCGGGCATCGATGAAGGCCAGCAACCAGCCCTCGCGCTGGTCCGAATAGGTGCCCTTGACGAAGACCGCGTGGCTGGCAAGGCCGGCGGCATTGACCAGCTTTTCTTCCAGCCCCTCGATCAGGTCGTCGGGCAGCCCGACCGGCGGGGCGATGGCGATGAGCGTGCTCTCGCCTTCCTCGGGTTCGGCCGCCAGCGTGTCGGACAGCCAGTCCATCGCCGCCGCCGGCAGGGTGATCGAGGACACCGCCACATCGAGGTTGAGCGCCAGCCCGACCCCCTTGCCGGCAAGGCTCTGGGCGATCACCCGTCCGGGCAGCGCCGCATAGGGCAGGCCCTCGCCCCGGTAGCTTTCGGCAAAGGCGCCGAGGCGCTCTTCGGTGTCGAAGGCCAGCGCGTAGCGCTCGATGTTGGCGGTTTCGCGGTTGTCGATCTCGAGGATCTCCGGGTCGAGCACCTCGCCCTCGGGCTCGCGCGCCAGCAGCAGGAACAGCGTCGTGTCGGCCAGACGCCGGTAGAATTTCAGACGCAGGGCATCGTCGTCGGGGTTTTCGATCATGTCGGCATGGGCATGGTCGAGCGGGGTCATCGCCATCGGGCTTGTCCTTTCTGGTCTGCGGCCAGTTCTTCGGCCACCCGGCGCCTGAGCACCGGGAGGAGTTCGGTTTCGAACCACGGGTTCTTTCTCAACCAAGCGGTATTGCGCCACGAGGGATGTGGCAAGGGGAAGACGGCCGGGGCATGGCGGCGCCAGGCGCGCACGGTTTCGGTCAGCGCCCCGCGTGTGCCGAGGTGGTGGCGCTGGGCATGGGCGCCGACCAGCAGGGTCAGCGGCACCGGGCCAAGGGCGGCATCGACGGCATCGGCCCAGAGCGCGGCGCAACGCCGGGGCGGGGGCAGGTCGGATCCGCGTCTGTCGTAACCGGGAAAGCAGAAGGCCATGGGGGTGATGGCGATGCGCGTGCGGTCATAGAAAACGTCGCGCCCGATCCCCATCCAGTCGCGGAGGCGCTCGCCGGAGGCATCGTCGAAGGGCCGGCCGCTTTCGTGCACCCGCTTGCCCGGCGCCTGACCGATGATGCGGATGCGCGGCGCCGGCGAGAACCAGACGACCGGGCGCGGCGCATGGGCCGTGCGGGTGGCGGCGAAGTCCTCTGCGCAGGCGCGGCAGGCGGCAATGCGGTCGGCAAGGTCGGTCATGGGCCGAAGATGGGGCCGCACGGGGGCGCCGGCAAGGTCAGCCCTGCTCCGGACCGTCGAGCCCCAGCAGCTTGCGCCACGTCGCCTCGCTGGTCATCTCGTCATACCGGCCCCGGTATTCGGCGATCAGCGCCCGGTGTGCGCGGGCGAGGGCGGCGGCCTGTGCAAGCGCCTGTCCCAGCAGCCGCAGCCCCCGCCAGCGCTGGAAGGTGACCGTGTAGCCCATGTGGCTGGCGCGGTTGATGTAGGTGATCTGCCGCGCTCCCCAGAGGGGCCAGAGCGGCCCGCGCAGCGACAGCCGCAGCACCCTTTTGGCGCCGAAGAGCCCGAAGAACGGCAGCAGG
>RFKM01000362.1 GCA_003694465.1 Alphaproteobacteria bacterium | reverse complement strand
GGCCTCGGCCATGATCCGGTGGCCGATGGCATCGCCCGGGTCGATGAAGGCATCGCCCGGCCGCTCGGGCAGGGGCTTGCCTTCGCCGGCAAGGCCCGAGAGCTTGCCCTCGGCCTCGGCCCGGCGGATCTGCTGCTCGGTGAGCCTGTGCCAGCGGCGCATGGTCTTGCCTCCTGTGCGGGGGGCGGGGCAGGGCCGGCGTTCCCGCCGGCCCGCGCCTCAGCCCAGTTCGGCGAGCCGCGCCAGCGCCTCGCGGATCTTCTCGGCCTCGCCGCTGCGGGCGGCGAGATTTTCGCGCGCCTCGGCGACGACCTCTTCGGGCGCGTTCTCGGCAAAGCGCGGGTTCGACAGGCGCCCCTTGAGCCCGGCAATCTCCTTCTCGAGCTTGCCGAGGGTCTTTTCGAGGCGGGCCTTTTCCTCGGCCACGTCGATGATGTCGGCCAGCGGCAGGGCGAAGATCCCGCCTTCGACGGGGATCGTCACGCAGCCCTTCGGCAGGTCGGCCATCTCGGTGAGCCCGTCGATCCGGGCGAGGCGCTGGATCAGCCCGGCATTGTTGGCCCATGCGGCGCGGCCGGGGCCGTCGAGCTCCTTGACGATCATCGGAATCTTCAGCCCCGCCGGAACGTGCAGCTGGGCGCGGGCCGAGCGCACCTGTTCGATCAGCCCGATCACCCAGCGCATTTCGGCCTCGCTGGCCGGGTGCACGAGATCGGCGGCGCGGTATTCCGGCCAGTCGGTGAGCGCCAGCAGCCGCTCGCGCTCGGCGATCTGGCCCCAGAGCTCTTCGGTGATGAAGGGCATGAACGGGTGCAGCAGGATCAGGCACTGGTCGATCACCCAGGCCATGGTGGCGCGGGTTTCGGCCACCACCTCCGGGTCGTCCGAGTTCAGCGTCGGCTTGGAGAATTCCACATACCAGTCGCAGACCTTGCCCCAGACGAAGGCGTAAAGCTCGCTGGCCGCGTCGTTGAAGCGGAACTCTTCGAGCGCGGTGTCGACGGCCTCGCGGGTGCGGGCGGTCTCGCCGACGATCCAGCGGTTGACGGCCTGTTTCGCGCTGGCCGGGTCAAAGCCCGCCACCGGCTTGCAAGCGTTCATCTCGGCAAAGCGCGCGGCGTTCCACAGCTTGGTGCCGAAGTTGCGATAGCCCTTGATCCGCTCTTCGGAAAGCTTCAGCACGCCGCCGATCGCCGCCATCGAGGCATTGGTGAAGCGCAGCGCGTCGGCGCCGTATTCATCAATGATTTCAAGCGGGTCGATGACGTTGCCGGTGGTCTTCGACATCTTCTTGCCCTTCTCGTCACGCACCAATTGGTGCAGGTAGACGGTGTGGAAGGGCACCTCGCCGACCACGGCAAGCTGCATCATCATCATCCGCGCCACCCAGAAGAACAGGATGTCGAACCCGGTGATGAGCACGTCGGTGGGGAAATACTTGCGCATTTCCGGCGTGTCCTCGGGCCAGCCGAGGGTGCCGATCGGCCAGAGGCCGGAAGAGAACCACGTGTCGAGCACGTCCGGGTCGCGCCAGACCGGGTATACGAGCTTCGTCGGGTCCTGATCGACGGTGAAGGCGGCGAGGCTTTCGGAAAAGACCTCGAGCGCCTCCTCGCGGCTGGCCACCTCGATGACGCGGGCATGGGCGATGGCGGGGGGCGTGTCGGCATTGTCGTCGAGGAAGCGCTCCTTCACCGCCTCGAAGCTCGGCCCGCAATGGTGGACGGTGCCGCGGTGAACCAGCCCGTCGAGCAGCATCCGCATCACTTCGACGGCGTCGATCTCGCCGTCGCCATCGGTATCGGCGGGCTTCTCGTAGGACAGGTCGAACCCGTACCAGACCGGGATCTGGTGCCCCCACCACAGCTGGCGCGAGATGCACCAGGGCTCGATGTTCTCGAGCCAGTGGTAATAGGTCTTCTCGCCCGATTCCGGGATGATCTTCGTGCGCCCCTCGCGCACCGCGTCGAGCGCCGGGCCGACGACCTTCTGCGCATCGACGAACCACTGGTCGGTGAGCATCGGCTCGATGACCACCTTCGAGCGATCGCCGAAGGGCTGCATGATCGGCTTCGATTCGACGTAAGGCACGCGGTTGCCCTCCTCGTCGGTGACCATCACCGCAAGGCCTTCGGCGTTGATCTGCTCGATCACCCGCTTGCGCGCCTCGAACCGGTCGAGCCCGCGCAGATCGTCGGGCACGAGGTTGAGCGCGTCGATCTCGTCTTCGGTGAAGGGCGCGCCGGCGGCGATCTCCTGGGCCCGGCGCGCGCAGGTGGCATAATCGGGCCCGTCGTCGCGCATGTGGCCGCGGGTGTCCATCAGCCGATACATGGGGATGTTGTTGCGCTGGGCGACGGCATAGTCGTTGAAGTCGTGCGCGCCGGTGATCTTCACCGCGCCGGAGCCGAAGTCCGGGTCGGGGTAGGGGTCGGTGATGATCGGGATTAGGCGGCGGTGCTCTTTCGGGCCGACCGGGATCTCGCACAGCTTGCCGACGATCGGCGCATAGCGCTCGTCCGAGGGGTGGACGGCCACGGCGCCGTCGCCGAGCATGGTCTCGGGCCGGGTGGTGGCGATGGAGATGTAGTCGCGCTCTTCCTCGAAGACGACGTTGCCGTCCTCGTCCTTCTCGACATAGGTGTAGGTCTCGCCGCCGGCCAGCGGATACTTGAAGTGCCACATGTGGCCGGCAACCTCGATGTTCTCGACCTCGAGATCGGAAATCGCGGTTTCGAAATGCGGGTCCCAGTTGACCAGCCGCTTGCCGCGGTAGATCAGGCCCTTTTCGTACATGTCGACGAAAACCTTGATCACCGCGTCATGGAAGTTCGGGCTGTTCTCGTGGCCGGTGCGCGGGTCGCCCGGGGCGCCGGCCATGGTGAAGGCGTTGCGCTCCCAGTCGCAGGAGGCGCCGAGGCGCTTGAGCTGTTCGACGATGGTGCTGCCGTATTTGCCCTTCCATTCCCAGACCTTCTCGAGGAAGGCCTCGCGGCCGAGCTCGCGCCGGCCCGGCTGGCCGGTGGCCGCCAGCATCTTCTCGACCTGAAGCTGGGTGGCGATGCCGGCATGGTCCTGCCCCGGCTGCCAGAGCGTGTCGAAGCCGCGCATCCGGTGCCAGCGCACGAGGATGTCCTGCAGGGTGTTGTTGAAGGCATGGCCGACGTGCAGCGCCCCGGTCACGTTCGGCGGCGGGATCATGATGCTGAACGACGGCTTGCCCGGGCGGGCGTTGGCGCCGGCGCGGAAGGCATGGGCCGCCTCCCAGCGGGCGATGATGCGCGGCTCGGCGGCGGTCGCGTCGAAGGTCTTTTCCATGGCCATGGGGGCGTTCCCGTTCTCGTCATCCACTTTCGGGCGGTATCTATCCGAGCCGGGGGGCAAGGAAAAGGGAAAGGCGCGAAAAAGCCCGCCCAACGGGCCGATTGAAGGCAGGCGGCGGGCAAGGTCCGGTTCTCAGGCGGGGGGCGGGGCGCGGCGGTGCAGGCGATGGCGGCGCCTTGCCCGCAGTGCCGGTGCCTCTGGCGTCAGGGCCGACGGCCCAGCACCGAAAGACCGCCCGCTGCTCAGCCCCGGCGGTCGATCTTCGTGGAGAGGTGGATCAGGCTTTCCGAGCCTTTCACCCCTTCGGCCTCGGCGATGCGGTCGAGCGTGTCGTCGAGCTCGGCGGTGGAGCGGGCGGCGAGGGTGACCACGAGGTCGAACCGGCCCGAGGCGGTATGCGCCGCCTCGACCTGTGGCATCGATTTCAGCCGCGCCAGAACCGCCGGCGTCGCCCGCGGCTCGAGCGTCAGAAGCACCGTTGCCCGGATCGGCGCGCGCCCCGCGCCCTCGCCCAGCCGCAGCGCATAGCCGGCGATGATGCCGCGCGCCTCGAGCCGGTCGATGCGCGCCTGAACGGTGGTGCGCGCCAGCCCCAGCCGGCGTGCGAGGCTGGCCACCGGGGCGCGGGCGTTCTCGGAAAGCAGGTCGAGCAATTTGCGGTCGGTTTCGTCCATATGGCGGTATTCTCGTCGTTTCGCAGGAAGACTGCGACATTTTCGCCCAGTTGTCACTTTGATTCGTCGGGCCTGCCCCTCAGACTCGATGCACCGCCCCCGCGGCGGCGCGAACAGGACCGCCTTGCAGGAGACCCGCCCATGAGCCGCCACCCCGAAGTCTGGCCCGACCCGGTGACCCATCTGCGCGCCCACCAGCCCGAACGGCCGGTGCTCTATTTCTCGCCGGCGGCGCTGGCGGCGACGGCGCGGCGGTTCCTGTCGGGATTCGACGGGCTGGTGACCTACGCGGTGAAGGCCAATCCCGAGCGGGCGGTGCTCGAAAACCTCGTGGCCGAGGGGATATCGGCCTTCGACGTCGCCTCGCCGGAAGAGATCGCCCTGATGCGCGAAATCGCCCCCGGCGCGGCGCTGCATTACAACAACCCGGTGCGGTCGCCCGCCGAGATCGCCGCCGGGGTGGCGGCGGGGGTGGCCTCGTGGTCGGTCGACGGGTTCGGCGAGCTGGAAAAGCTCACCGCGCAGCTGCCGGTAGGGGCGGAAATCGCCGTGCGGCTGCATCTGGGCCTGCCCGGGGCGGCCTATGACTTCGGCGAGAAGTTCGGCGAGGGGCCCGAGGGGGCGGCGGAATTGCTGGCGGCGGTGGCGGCGGCGGGGTTCACCCCGGCGATGACCTTCCACCCCGGCACCCAATGCACCGACCCGAACAGCTGGGCGCGCTATATCGAGGCCTGCGCCGATGTGGCGGCCCAAGCCGGGGTGCGCCTTGCCCGCCTCAACGTCGGCGGCGGCTTTCCGGCCGACCGGGGCCGGGGTGCGCCGGCGCTCGAGGCGGTGTTCGAGGCGATCCACGCCGCCCGCGCCCGCGCCTTCGGGCCCGCGGCGCCGGGGCTGGTCTGCGAGCCGGGCCGGGCGATGGTGGCCGAGGCGTTCACCCTCGCGGTGCGGGTGAAGTCGGTGCGCGCCTGCGGCAGCCTGTTCCTGACCGACGGCATCTACGGCACCCTTGCGGAGGCGCCGCTGTTGGGGGCGGTGGAGCGGGTGCGGGTTCTGGCGCCGGACGGAACCGAGCGCCGGGGCGTGCCGCGGGCGCGGGTGCTCTACGGGCCGACCTGCGATTCGCTCGACCGGCTGCCCGAGCCGGTGACGCTGCCCGGCGACGTGGCCGAGGGCGATTTTCTGCTCTTCTCGGGCATGGGCGCCTATTCGACCGTCACCGCCACCCGGTTCAACGGCTATGGCGATTATCGGATCGTCACCGTGCGCGGCTTCTGACCGGCGCACCCTTGCGCCTTGACGCGGGGACAAGGTTTCGCGCTTGCCCCGCTGTGGCCGCTCGGGCTATCAGGGCGCGACGAAACGTGCCTTTTCTGGAAGGGGATCGATATGAGCCGTCGCGTGGTTGTAACCGGGCTGGGTATGGTGTCGCCGCTGGCCTGCGGGGTCGAGGAAACCTGGTCGCGCCTGCTGGCGGGCGAATCCGGCGCCGGCACGATCACCCGGTTTGACCCCGAGCGGGTTCTGACAACCTATGCCTGCGAAGTCCCCTATGGCGACGGGAATGACGGCACCTTCAACCCCGATGACTGGATGGCGCCGAAGGACCGGCGCAAGGTCGACGATTTCATCCTTTATGCCATGGCCGCTGCCGATCAGGCGGTGAAGGATGCCGACTGGACGCCGGAGGACGAGGAAGAGCGCCTGCGCACCGGGGTGATGATCGGCTCGGGAATCGGCGGGCTCAGCTCGATCGCCGATACGGCGCTGCTCATTCACGAGCGCGGTCCGCGGCGCGTCTCGCCCTTCTTCATCCCCGGTTCGCTGATCAACCTCGCCTCGGGGCAGGTCTCGATTCGCTACGGGTTCAAGGGGCCGAACCATTCGGTGGTCACCGCCTGCGCCACCGGCAGCCATGCCATCGGCGATGCGGCGCGGCTGATCATGTTCGGCGATGCCGACGTGATGGTGGCCGGCGGCGCCGAGGCGGCGATCTGCGAGATCGGGATTGCCGGGTTCAACGCCGCCAAGGCGCTTTCGACCAAGCGCGGCGACGATCCGAAGGCCGCCTCGCGCCCCTGGGACGAAGACCGCGACGGTTTCGTGATGGGCGAGGGCGCCGGGGTCGTGGTGCTCGAGGAATACGAACATGCAAAGGCGCGCGGCGCAAAGATCTATGCCGAGGTGCTGGGCTACGGGCTTTCGGGCGATGCCTATCACATCACCGCCCCGGCGGAGGGCGCCGAAGGCGGCGAGCGGGCGATGCGCGCGGCGCTGAAGAATGCCGGCCTCACCCCGGAGGCGCTCGACTACATCAACGCCCACGGCACCTCGACCATGGCCGACGGGCTGGAACTGGGGGCTGTCGAGCGTCTGCTGGGCGATCATGCGCCCAAGGTCACGATGTCGTCGACGAAATCCTCGATCGGGCATCTGCTGGGGGCGGCCGGGGCCGTCGAGGCGATCTTCTCGATCCTGGCGATCCGCGATCAGGTCGCCCCGCCGACGATCAACCTCGACAAGCCTGCCTTCGACGCGAAGGTCTCGCTGGCGCCGAACGCGAAGGAAGAGCGCAAGATCGACGTGGTGATGTCGAACTCCTTCGGATTCGGCGGCACCAACGCCGCCCTCGTGATGGGCCGGGTCAAGGACTGATGTGGCGCAACATCGCCTCGACGGCGCTGTCCCTTGCGGTGGTGGTGCTGATCGCGCTGGGCGGGCTGATCGCCTGGGGCGAGCGGCAATACACCAGCCCCGGCCCGCTGGAACAGGCGATCTGCGTGAAGGTGCGGCCGGGGGCGACGTTCACCGCGGTTTCCGAGCAGCTCGGTGAAAGCGGTGCCGTTTCCTCGGCGGCGATCTTGCGGCTCGGGGCGGAATACAGCGGCAAGAGCGGCCAGCTCAAGGCCGGCAGTTTCCTCGTGCCCGCCCATGCCTCGATGGAAGAAATCACCGATATCGTCACCCGCGGCGGCGCCTCGACCTGCGGCACCGAGATCGTCTATCGGGTCGGGGTGACGGCGACGCGGATCCAGATCCGCGATCTCGACCCGGCGAGCCAGCGCTTCATCGTCCGTTCCGAGTTCGATCCGGCGGCCGAGACCATTCCGGCCGATTATCCGCGCCTTGCCGCCGATGCCGACACGCGCTTCCGCATCGCCATTGCCGAGGGCACGACGGTCTGGCAGGTGGCCGAGGCGCTGAAGGCGGTGGACGTGCTCGCGGGCGAGATCGGCGATCTGCCGCCCGAGGGGATGATCGCCCCGGACAGCTACGAGGTGCGCCCCGGCGACCGGCGCGCCGATGTCGTCGCGCGGATGGTGGCGGCGCAGGAGGCGCGCCTGGCCGAGGCCTGGGCCAACCGCGCGCCGGACCTGCCCTACAAGACCCCGCAGGAGGCGCTGATCATGGCCTCGCTCGTCGAGAAGGAAACCGGCGTGCCCGAGGAGCGGCGGCAGGTGGCGAGCGTGTTCGTCAACCGCCTGCGCCGGGGGATGCGCCTGCAGACCGACCCGGCGGTGATCTATGGCATCACCCAGGGGCGGGGCACGCTCGGGCGCGGGCTGCGGCAGTCGGAACTGCGGGCAGAGACCCCGTATAACACCTACGTGATTGCCGGGTTGCCGCCGACCCCGATCGCCAATCCGGGGCGGGAGTCGATCGAGGCGGCGCTGAACCCGGCCGAAACCGACTACATCTTCTTCGTGGCGAAATCGCTCGACCCGCGCGACGGCCATGCCTTCGCCGCAACGCTCGCCGAGCACAACCGCAACGTGGCCCGGCTCCGCGCGCTCGAGGCGGCGGCGCGGGGCGGGCAATAGCGCGGCGGGGCAGAGGGGCGCCCGGGGACTCTCGGCCTGATTTGAAGGCTTGGCCCGGGGCGGCGGCTGGGGCCTGCGCCCGCGTCCGGTCGGCTGCGCGGCTTGGTTCCGGGGCGAGCGACCACGGTCGAGCGCGACAAGGG
>RFKM01000361.1 GCA_003694465.1 Alphaproteobacteria bacterium | reverse complement strand
GAACAGGACCGCGCCACTGGCAAGAATGGCAATGACGATGAGAGCGTCGCGTATCATGGCCGCACCCTGCCCGCCCCGCCCCGGGGGCTCAAACGAAAACGCCGCCCGGTTTGGGCGGCGTGATCGCTTCGTTTCCCGGTCGGGTCAGAACCCGAGGCCGGCGTATTTGCTCTTGAACTTCGACACGCGCCCGCCGGTGTCCATCAGACGGGTCCCGCCACCGGTCCAGGCCGGGTGCACCGAGGGGTCGACATCGAGGGTGAGCGTGCCGCCCTCCTGGCCCCAGGTCGATTTCATCTGCACCACGGTGCCATCGACGAGCTTGACGTCGATGATGTGGTAATCGGGATGGATATCCTTTTTCATCGCGTCGCTCCTTACTTCTCGGCTTTCTCGGCCAGCGGCTTGTAGTGGGTGTCTTCGGCGATCCGGGCCGACTTGCCCCGGCGCGCGCGCAGGTAGTAGAGCTTGGCGCGGCGCACGCGGCCACGGCGCACCACCTCGATCGACTCGATGTTGGTCGAGTAGAGCGGGAAGACGCGCTCGACGCCCTCGCCGAAGGAAATCTTGCGAACGGTGAACGAGCCGGCAATGCCGTTGCCGTTCTTGCGGCTGATGCAGACGCCTTCGTAGTTCTGGATCCGGCTGCGCGAGCCTTCCGTCACCTTGTAGCCGACGCGGATCGTGTCGCCGGCCTTGAAATCGGGAATCTTCTTCCCGAGCGAGGCGATCTGTTCGGCCTCGAGTTGTGCGATCAGGTCCATGACCTTCACTCCTGGTTCTGCTCGCGGTTGTTCCGCGAAGGTGTGCCGCCTCAGAGCTCCGGTCTTCGCTCGGGTCCGCCTCTGCGCCCGCCGGAGGTTCAGGTCGTCTTTGCTTCGAAGCGTCGCCCGGTCGGCCGCCCGCCGAAGCCGCGGGCAAAAGGGCAACAGCCCGCAGGCCAGATTCGGCCTCGGACGCGCGGGGTATAGGCGCTTTGCCGGCAAGGATCAAGCGCAGCGCGATTGCCCGGCGCGCAAATTTCGGCTACCGACGGCCAGCACAGGCAAGAGGGGAGGCGGCCATGGCAGATCATCAGCGGCTCGCCCGCGTCGCCTTCTGGGGCCTCGGCCTTGTCTGGGGCTCGAACTTCATCTTCATGAAATGGGCGGCCGATCTGATCACCCCGATGCAGATCGTTTTTCTGCGGGTTCTGTTCGGATTCCTGCCTGTGGCGGCCTATGCCCTGGCCACCGGGGCACTCCGCTTGCAGCACATGCGCCATGGCGGGCATTTCCTCGTCATGTCGCTGCTGGCGACATCGGTTTACTATTTCGGCTTCGCGAAGGGCACGTCGCTGCTCCTGTCGGGGGTGGCCGGGGCGCTTTCGGGTGCCATTCCGCTGTTCTCCTTCATCGCCGCGGCGCTCTTCCTGCGCGACGAGCCGGTCGGGGGGCGCAAGCTCGCCGGCGTTGCGATCGGCTTTGCCGGGGTCGTGATGATTGCCGACCCGTTTTCGGCCGATCTCGCCGCCACCAATCTCGAGGGCGTGGCCTACATGGCGCTGGGCTCGCTTTCGGTGGGGCTGAGCTTCGTTTATGCCAAACGCTTCCTGACCGGGCTGGACATCAAGCCGGCGGCGCTCACGACCTACCAGCTCGGCCTTGCGCTTGCGGTTCTGGGGCTGGCTACCGATTTCGAAGGCATCGGCGCCATCTGGACCGATCCGCGCGCCGCCACCGGCCTTGTGGCCGGGCTGGGGCTCATGGGAACGGGGCTGGCCTACATCGCCTATTACCTGATCGTGCGCAATCTCGGGGCGGTGGCGGCTTCGTCGGTTACCTACATCCCGCCCGTGGTCGCGCTGGCGATCGGGGCGCTTCTGGTGGGCGAACCGATCGGCCCGATGGCCTATGTGGCAACGGCACTGATCTTCGTCGGCGTCTGGCTGCTCGGCACGCGGCGTTAATCGTCATCATCCGGGTGGCTGGCCTGCCAGGCGTGCCACAGATCGGGCCGGCGCGCGCGGGTGATCCGTTCGGCCTGATCGAGCCGCCAGCGGGCGATGTCCCCATGATGCCCCGACAGCAGGACCGGCGGGATCGCCCGCCCGCGCCACTCGGCCGGGCGGGTGTATTGCGGATGCTCCAGCAGCCCGTTCGAAAAGCTCTCTTCCTCGGTCGAAGCGGCGTTGCCCAGCACCCCGGGCAGAAGGCGCACCGTGGCGTCGATCATCGCCTGGGCGGCGATCTCGCCGCCGGTCATCACGAAATCGCCCAGGCTGACCTCCTCGATGGCGTATTCCTCGATCACCCGCTCGTCGACGCCCTCGAAGCGCCCGCAGACGAAGGTCGCCCCGGTGCCGCTGGCAAGACGCCGCGCCATCTCCTGGTCGAAGCGCCGCCCGCGCGGGCTGAGCAGGAGCAGCGGCCAGCGGTCGCGCTCGGGCGGGGTGCCGGCGCTCGCATGGTCGATGGCGGCACCCAGAACGTCGGCCCGCAAGACCATCCCCGCCCCGCCGCCGGCCGGGGTGTCATCGACATTGCGATGCCGGCCGATGCCAAACTCCCGCAGGTCGATCGTCTCGAGCCGCCAGCGGCCCTCCTGCAGGGCGCGGCCGGTGAGGCTTTCGCCCAGCACGCCGGGAAAGGCACCGGGAAAGAGGGTGATGACGCGCGCCTCCCAGGCCCCGGCGAGGCGGGGGGCCTCGTCCATCAAGGCACGCGGCCTGAGGGTCGGGGCGATGGTCTTGCGGCCATG
>RFKM01000360.1 GCA_003694465.1 Alphaproteobacteria bacterium | reverse complement strand
GGATCGGATCGATACCGAGATGCGGCGCGGCGAGACCGAACGCTGGATCGTCTCCGGGCGCGAGATGCAGCACCCGTTCCATGTTCATGCCACGCATTTTACCGTCCTGCGCAATGGCGGACGCGATGTGGATTTCGCCCGCACGGGGCTGAAGGACACGGTTCTGGTCGAAGGCGAGGCCGAAATTCTCGTGCGCATCGACCGCACCGCCGATGCAAGCGCCGCTTTCATGTATCACTGCCACATCCTTGAGCATGAAGACGCCGGCATGATGGCCGCGCTGGTCGTCGCCTGACCTCCAGCGCGCTGCCCGCTTGCCAAGGACGAGGTGAATCGCCATTCTGCGGGCGCTCAAGTGGGCCCGCAGTGAGCGAAAACGGTGCGTGCCAAGGATTTCCGGAGCAAGATGACCATGGCCCGCAGACCCAGAAAGACCCGCCAGACCGAAACCACCCCCCGCGCCGACGCCTTCCACCTTGCCCTTGGCGCCGGACCGCGCCCGCGCTTCGAGATCGCCGATGCCGCGGCCCGCGAGGCGATTCTCGACCATGCCTTCCGGCTGCTCGAAGAGCATGGGGTGACGGTGCTCCACGGCGCGGCGCAAGAGGCGCTGCGGGCCGCCGGCGCCCGCGAGGGCGTCAATGCCGACAGGCTGTGCTTCCCGCGCGCCCTCGTGAAGGAGGCCCTGCGCGAAACCCCGAAACAGGTCACCCTCGCCGGCAAGCGCCCCGCGCGCGACGTGACCCTGCCGCGCGCCGACCACGGCTTCGTGATGCGCACCGGCACCGGCGCCCACGGCTTCATCGAGATCGACAGCGGCGATTTCCGCAACATGGAGATCACCGACGTCGCCACCATCGCGCGCCTTGCCACCGGACTCGACGAGGTCGGCTTCATCGCCCATCCGTTTTCCTACGGCGTGCACGAGCTGACCTCCGACATCCACGGCGTCGGCGAACTGGTGGTCAACACCGACAAGCACATCTGGCTGCAGCCCTACAACGTCGAGAACGTCGACTTCCTCGTGAAGATCGTCGAGGTCGCCGGCTCCACCCCCGAGCGCCCCATCGCCTCGATGATCGTCTGCTCGTTCAGCCCGCTCGAATTCAAGGTGATGGATGTCGAGGCGCTGATCCGCGCCGGTGAAGCGGGCCTGCCGGTGCATGCCTGCGCACTGCCCTCGGCCGGCGGCACGGCGCCGCTCTCGGTGGCGGGCAACGCGCTGATGGCGGTGACCGAGATTCTCGCCATGGTGACGATGGGGCACGTGCTGGCCCCGGGCACGCCGATCATCGCCACGCCCCTGATGTTCACCCTCGACATGGCCACCGGCCAGGCGCTTCATGCCTGCCCCGAAAGCCTGCAGGCCAAGGCCCTCGCCGTCGGCGTGCTCTCGGGGCTCGGACTCGTCACCCATACCTACGGCATGGGCTCCGACACCCCCGCCGCCGACCGACAGGCGATGGCCGAACGGGCGATGCTCGGCCAGATGGTGGCCTTCGCCGGCGCCGACATCCTCGGCGGCGTCGGCCAGCTTCAGACCGCCACCATCTTCGACCCGGTGCAGGCGGTGCTCGACGATGCCCTCGGCGGCTACCTGCGCAGCCTGATCCAGCCGCCCGACGTCTCGGAAGCGGCCTTCAACTGGGACGAGCTTTCACAGATCGCGCAGGGCGGCCATTTCCTCGCCTCCGAGCAGACGCTCGCCCTCTGCCGCAGCCAGTACCGGCCCGAGATCTTCCGCCGCGACCGGCGCGACGATTACGACAAGGCCGGCCGGCGCGGCGCCTGGGAAGAAGCGCGCGACAGGGCAAAGACGCTCATCGCGGCCGATCCGCCCGAAGGCCTGCCCGACGAACATGCCCGCGCCGAGATCGCCGCCCTGCGCGCCCGGGCCGACGAAGAAATCGCCGGCAAGGCCACCGTCTCGGGGCGCCGCGCGGTCATCTGACGGGCCCTTCATCTTTCCGAAAATATCCCGGGGGAGATCCGCCTTGCCCGCCAAGGCGGATCGGGGGCAGAGCCCCCGTGTGGCGGGCATGGCCGGGTGCGCGGCCGGGGGGGTGGTAGGCCCGGAGGGACTCGAACCCCCAACCAAGGCGTTATGAGCGCCCTGCTCTGACCAATTGAGCTACAGGCCCACCATGGCCCTAGCTCCTACCATTTGCCCCGGCCGGGTCAAGCCGGCGTTGCCTTTCGGTCGGGCTTGGTCTATCGCGGCGGCAAGCAAACGGGGGCCGCCATGACCGAGACCAAAACGCCCATCACCTATGCCGACGCCGGGGTCGACATCGACGCCGGCAACGCGCTGGTCGAACGGATCAAGCCGGCGGCAAGGCGCACCGCGCGCCCCGGGGTGATGTCGGGCCTCGGCGGTTTCGGCGCCCTGTTCGACCTCAAGGCGGCCGGCTATGACGACCCGGTGCTGGTCGCGGCGACCGACGGCGTCGGCACCAAGCTGCGCATCGCCATCGACACCGGCGCGCTCTCCACCATCGGCATCGACCTCGTGGCGATGTGCGTGAACGATCTCGTCTGCCAGGGGGCCGAGCCGCTGTTCTTTCTCGACTATTTCGCCACCGGCAAGCTCGAGACCGAAAGCGCCGCCTCCGTCATCGAGGGCATCGCCGAGGGCTGCGCGCAATCGGGCTGCGCGCTGATCGGCGGCGAAACGGCGGAAATGCCCGGCATGTATGGCGCCGGCGACTTTGACCTTGCCGGTTTTGCCGTCGGCGCGATGGAGCGCGGGCAGGAATTGCCGCGCCATGTCGAGGCCGGGCAGGTGCTGCTGGGGCTGGCCTCGAACGGGGTCCATTCCAATGGCTATTCGCTGGTGCGCCGGCTGGTCGAGCGCTCGGGCCTGGGCTGGACTGACGCCAGCCCCTTCGGCCCTGGCACGCTCGGCGCGGCGCTGCTCGCCCCGACGCGGCTCTACGTCAAACCGGCGCTGGCGGCGGTGAAGGCGGGCGGCGTGCATGCGCTGGCACACATCACCGGCGGCGGGCTGACCGAAAACCTGCCGCGGGTGCTGCCCGAGGGGCTGGGGGCCGAGATCGACCTCGGCGCCTGGGCGCTGCCGCCGGTCTTTGCGTGGTTGCGCGAGGTCGGCGGGCTCGACGAGGCCGAAATGCTCAAGACCTTCAACTGCGGCATCGGCATGGTGCTGGTG
>RFKM01000359.1 GCA_003694465.1 Alphaproteobacteria bacterium | reverse complement strand
GCTCAGCGCATCAACAGCCCCGGGCGAAGGCGCATCGGCCGGCGCGCCTCTTTCGGCAGATGCCGGTTCAGCCGCCGCCCGATCGCACCATAAACCGCGATCACGCTCAAGGTCAGCAGGATGAAATACATCGCGAGGATCGGGTAGGGCACGAAGGGGTTGAAGGTCTTGTCGGCGAAATACTTGGCATAATAGAGCGCATCCCCGCGCTGCTGCCATGCCGGGAACCCCGAGAAGAACACCAGCGTCGTGGCATGGAACAGGAAGATCGCCTCGTTGGTATAGGCCGGCCAGGCCAGGCGCAGCATCGTCGGGAAGGTGATCCGGCGGAACCGCGCCCAGCCGGTAATCCCATAGGCATCGGCGGCCTCGAGGTCGCCCTTCGGAATCGCCTTCAGCGCGCCGTGAAAGATCTCGCCGGTATAGGCCGAGGTGTTGAGGAACAGAACCACCGCCGCCCCGAGCCAGGCCGAGGTGAAGGTGCCGAAGGCCGGGTTCACCTGCTTCAGGGCAAGAAACAGGAAATAGGCAAAGAAGAACTGGATGAACAGCGGCGAGCCGCGGAAGACGAAGATGAACCACTCCGCCGGCTTGCGCACGAACCAGTGCCGCGAGCCCTTTCCAACCCCGACGGCGGTGGCGAGGCCAAAGCCCAGAAGCAGGGCGAAGATGCCGAAATAGAGGTTCCAGATCATCCCCGAGCCGATCAGGGTGAACTGCTGGCAAAGGGTGAAATCGGTGCGCGGCAAGAGCCGCTCGCCGATGCCGATCGAGCGCAGGCCGTAATCGGCGATGGTCTGAAGACAGCTGCTCATGCCCCGGCCCGCCGCATCGCTTCACCGGCCGCCGTCGCCTGCCCGTGGCTGAGCCGGCGCATCAGCCGCTCAAGCCCCTTTTCCGAAAGCCAGGTCAGAACGAGGTAGAAGACCAGCAGCACCCCGAAGAAATAGAGCCGCCAGTCGCCATGCGGATAGTCGGTAAACTTTGCCGTCTTGGCCCCGCCGAGATATTTCGCCCAATAGACGATGTCTTCCACCCCGAGCAGAAACAGAAGCGGCGTGGCCTTGACGAGAATCATCCACAGGTTCCCCAGCCCCGGCAGGGCATAGATCCACATCTGCGGCACGAGAATGCGCCAGAAGGCCTGCCGATGGGTCATGCCATAGGCCTCGGCCGTCTCCATCTGGGCGCGCGGCACCGCCTTCATCGCCCCGTAGAGAACCTGGCTGGCAAAGGCGCCATAGACGATGGCAAAGGTCACCACCGCAAGCGCGAACCCATAGACCTCGTGCACCCATTGCGGGCTGGTCGAAAGCGGCAGTTTCGCGGCACTGCAGACAACGAAATCATTGCCCTGGCGCACCGGTTCGCTCCAGTCCGGGCACTTGATCCGGTGGCGGACATATTCCAGCCCCTGGTCGAGGGCGATGACGAAAAAGAGGAAAAAGGCAATGTCGGGCACGCCGCGCACCACCGCGGCATAGGCCTTGCCCAGCAGCGAGAGCGGCAAGAAGCGCGAGCGCGCCGCCGCGGCGCCGAGAAAGCCGAACATTAGCGCCGCCGGCGCGGTGACCGCGAGCAGCAGCAGCACGGTGCCGAAGGAGGCGTAGAACGCCATCATCTTGCCCGTGCCGAGATAGCACAGGAACCAGCTCAGGCCGTGCAGCGCGGCCGGATCGGCGCAGGATGCAAACATTGCGGCGGTCCCGAAGGTGGGGGATGCCCCGCGCCGGGGTCCGGCGCGGGGGCGGGGTGGCTCAGAAGGTCGAGGCCACGTCCCATTTCTTGATCAGCGCGTTGAGCGAGCCGTCGTCCTTCATCGACTGGATCGCGGCGTTGAACTTCTCCTTGAGCTCGGTGTCGCTCTCGCGCAGGCCCATGCCGACGCCGCCGCCGATCTTCTCGGTGCGATCGAGAATCACCAGATCGGCGTTCTCGTCGGCGATCGGCTGCAGGTAGGAGCAGTCGGCCAGAACCGCGTCGGCCTCGCCGTTGCGCACCGCCGCGATGGTCTCTTCGGGGGTGGCAAACTCGACCAGCGTCGCGCCGTGCTCGGCCACGAAGGCGGCCTGGATCGTCGAGGTCTGGGCGGCGATCACGCCATTGTCGACATCGACATCGGCCGAGGTGGCCATGTAGCACGACGGATCGGGCGGCGTGTAGGGCTGGGTGAAGTCGATCACCTCATCGCGCTCCGGCGTGATCGACATGCCGGCGATGATCGTGTCGTAGTTGCCCGAAACGAGGTTCGGGATGATCGAATCCCACTCGTTGGTCACCCAGGTGCAGGTGAGGCCGGCGCGCTTGCACAGCTCGTCGCCCAGCTCGCGCTCGAAGCCGGCCACCTCGCCGTTGTCGTCGATGTAGTTCCACGGGGGGTAGGCGCCCTCGGTGCCCATCCGCACCACGTCTCCGGCCATCGCCGCGCCGGCCGAAAGGGCCAGGGCCGCCGCGGTGAGAAGAAGCTTGTTCATCGGTTTTCTCCCTTGTTGGTTTCAGTCGTGAGCGGTCGCCGACAGGAACTGCCGAAGCCGCTCGGTTTGCGGATTTCCGAAGACCGCCTCGGGCGGGCCTTCTTCCTCGATCCTGCCGAGGTGCAGGAAGACGACGTGGTCGGCCACGTCGGCCGCCAGCCGCATGTCGTGGGTGACGATGACCATGGTCCGGCCCTCGGCGGCCAGATCCTTGATCACCCGGATCACCTCCTGTTCGAGTTCGGGGTCGAGCGCCGAGGTGGGCTCGTCGAAAAGCAGCGCCCGCGGCTCCATGCACAGGGCCCGGGCGATGGCGGCGCGCTGCTGCTGGCCGCCCGAAAGCTGCGCCGGCCATGCGTCGGCCTTGTCGCCGATGCCGACCTTCTCGAGGTAGTGGCGCGCCCGCTCCTCGACTTCGGCGCGGTCGCGCTTGAGCACCGTCACCGGCGCTTCCATGACGTTCTGCAGGATCGTCATGTGCGACCAGAGGTTGAACTGCTGGAACACCATCGAAAGGTTGGTGCGAATCCGCGTCACCTGCGCCCGGTCGGCCGGGTGGCGCCCGTGGCCGGTGCCGCGCCAGCGAATCGGCTCGCCCTCGAAGAGGATCTCCCCCTCCTGGCTGTCTTCGAGCAGGTTGGCGCAGCGCAGCAGCGTCGACTTGCCCGAGCCCGACGAGCCGATGAGCGCAACGACATGGCCGCGCGGGGCGACCATGTCGACTCCTTTCAGAACCTCGAGCGCCCCATAGGCCTTGTGGAGGTTCCGGATC
>RFKM01000358.1 GCA_003694465.1 Alphaproteobacteria bacterium | reverse complement strand
CTGCGGGCGCGACTAGGGCCCGGGGGGCTTGCGTCCGGGGCGATTTGCCCGTAAAGGCAGGCGCACTTCACAGGCGGGGTCGGGCCCTGCGGGGAGACATCCCGCATCGGTCCACCGGTTGGGCGCAAGCCCTGAAGCCCCGCCGAGGCCAAACCGGAAAGGACAAGGACATGGCGCTTCCCGAATTCACCCTGCGTCAGCTGCTGGAAGCTGGCGTTCACTTCGGCCACCAGACCCAACGCTGGAACCCGCGCATGGCGCCGTATATCTACGGCAGCCGCAACGGCATCCACATCATCGACCTCACCCAGACCGTGCCGATGCTCGACGCCGCGCTGCAGGCGATCCGCGACACCGTCGCCAAGGGCGGGCGGATCCTCTTCGTCGGCACCAAGCGGCAGGCCTCGAAGGCGATCGCCGAGGCGGCCGAGCGTTCGGCGCAATATTACATGAACCACCGCTGGCTGGGCGGCACGCTCACCAACTGGCAGACCGTTTCGCAGTCGATCAACCGGCTGAAGGAGCTTGACGAGCGCCTCGCCGCCGGGGCCGAGGGCCTGACCAAGAAGGAGCGCCTGCACATGGAGCGCGAACAGGCCAAGCTGCAGGCCTCGCTCGGCGGGATCCGCGACATGGGCGGGCTGCCCGACATGCTCTTCGTGATCGACGTCAACAAGGAAGCCCTGGCCGTGACCGAGGCCAACAAGCTGGGCATTCCGGTCGTGGCGGTGGTCGACACCAACTGCTCGCCCGACGGCATCGACTACATCATCCCGGGCAACGACGACGCCGCCCGCGCCATCGCGCTGTACTGCGATCTCGCCGCGCGGGCCGCGCTCGACGGCATGTCGGGCCAGCTCGAGGCCGCGGGCATCGACGTCGGCGCTCTCGAGGAGCTGCCGGCCGAAGAGGCCGCCCTCGAAGCCGCCGCCGAGACCGAGGCCGAATCGCCCGCCGCCGAGGGCTGATTGGCCAAAACAAGCTGAAACCGGGGGCGGCGCTGCCGCTCCCGGACCGCATTTCATCGCAAGGAGAGCCAAGATGGCAATCACCGCCGCACAAGTGAAACAACTGCGCGAAATGACCGGCGCCGGGATGATGGACGCCAAGAAGGCGCTGACCGAAACCGACGGCGACATGGACGCCGCGATCGACTGGCTGCGCACCAAGGGCCTTGCCGCCGCCGCCAAGAAATCGGGCCGGGTGGCCGCCGAGGGCCTTGTCGGGGTCGCCGTCGAGGGCGGCAAGGGCGTGGCCGTCGAGGTCAACTCGGAAACCGACTTCGTCGCCAAGAACGCCGAATTCCAGGAAATGGTCGGCCAGATCACCCGCGCCGCCCTCGGCGCCAGCGATATCGAGGCGCTGAAGGCGGCCGATCTCGGCGGCAAGAGTGTGGCCGATGTGATCACCGACAAGATCGCCAAGATCGGCGAGAACATGACCCTGCGCCGCATGGCTGCCATCGAGGGCGAGACCATCGCCGCCTATGTGCACAATGCCGTGGCCGAGGGCATGGGCAAGATCGGCGTTCTGGTCGCGCTGAAGGGCGGCGACGAAGCCTTCGGCAAGCAGGTGGCGATGCATGTTGCCGCCGCCAACCCGGCCTCGCTCTCGGAAGCCGACCTCGACCCGGCGGTGCTCGAGCACGAGCGGCAGATCCAGGTCGAGATCGCCCGCGAATCGGGCAAGCCGGAAGCGGTGATCGAGAAGATGATCGAGGGGCGGATGCGCAAGTTCCTCTCGGAAGTCACGCTTCTGGGCCAGAGCTTCGTGATCAACCCCGACCTGACCGTCGCCCAGGCCGCCAAGGAGGCCGGCGCCGAGATCACCGGCTTCATCCGCATGGAAGTGGGCGAGGGGATCGAGAAGAAGGAAGACGACTTCGCCGCCGAAGTCGCCTCGATGGCCAAGTCCTGATCGGGCGCCCGCGCCCCGCGGGCAGGCTCGACAGAAAAACGGCGCCGGGAAGTCCCGGCGCCGTTTCCGTATCTGCGCCATGGGCGGGCCGTCACACATCGGCGCCGTCCGGCCTGACGGCCCCGGCGCGGCAATCGTTACGCGCACCTGAGAAACGGTTCCGTGAAAGCGGGGCGAGGCAGTCCGTAATCGCGGATGCCTCGCCCCAGTTCCCTGGCAAAAATGCCACCACTCACGGAACGCCTTATCTTGACCCAGGGGCAAGCCGCGCGCCAGTCAGGTTATCCTTACCTCCGGAGCAGGCCGGCTCACGGGTCGATGAGGTTCTGGAAAGCGGCCTTGAGCACCGCCTGCAGCGTCGTTTCGACCGCGAGCTTTTCGCGGACAAGGCGCAGGTGCTTTTCGACCGTGGTCGGCGACACGCCCAGCAGGACGGCAACATCCTTGTTGGTCTTGCCGTCGGCCACCCATTGCAAGACCTCGCGCTGGCGCGGGGTGAGCCGCGCCGGCGGAATGTCCGGCCGGGGCAGCGAAATGATCTTGAGATGCGCGATGTGGTTCATCGCCTCGATCAGGTCGCCGTCGTGGGCCCAGATCTCTTCGACCTCGTCGGCGGAAAGATCGGCGCGGGCAGCGAGGGCGATGAGGCCGAATCCGCCGCCGCCATGGTCGGGAAAGCGGATCGAATAGCCGGCCTTGACGTCTTTGCTGTGGTTGAAGGCGAGAATCTCGCGGTCATGCGCCTGGACATATCTCGGGTCGTTCCAAAGACGCTTCCAGCTGCAGGCGCCATAGTTTTCCCGCGCCCAGCGCATGATCGGGGCGCGCAGGAACCGGCGCTGGCGGATGAAGGCGTCGAAATAGTCCTGGTCGTGGTTCGACAGGAAAACGGCATCGTCGATATCGCCCCGCGAGGCGGCCGCGCGCCGGCGGGTGCTGCCATAGATCAGCCTGTCAAAGCCAAACTGCGCCATCGCGGCGCAATGAATGTCCCAGACCGCGGCAACGTCGGGGGCAGAGGTGATCCGCAAGGTGAAATCACAAAGCATGGGTAACAAGTCGCGCACAGGCCGGAACCGGCATCCAATGAGGTGCAGACATTTGCAGGATTTTCCGGGCGGCTGTCCAGCCTTGAGGGGTTGGCGCGTGCGGATTTTCCCGCGAGGGGTGTATTTGAAAGACGAGATGAAGAAGCGCGTTCAATCATTTGACAGATCGGCATTTTGTGACTTTCAGAGCCGCGCCGGCGTTCCTATTGGCCACCTCATTATGTTACATAATACCGATTATCCGAATTGCTGATGCCCGGAAATCAACGTTGCCGTCACGCCCCGCCCGGGCGCCACCCGCCTGCCCACGGCGTCAGCCGAGCGCATAGCCGGCGCCGCGCACCGTGCGCACCGGGTCATCGGCGCCGGACTGGCGCAGCGCCTTGCGCAGCCGGCCGATGTGAACGTCGACGGTGCGGGTATCCACATCCGCCGCCTGCCCCCAGACCCGGTCGAGCAGCTGCGCGCGCGTCCAGACGCGCCCGGGCCGCTCG
>RFKM01000357.1 GCA_003694465.1 Alphaproteobacteria bacterium | reverse complement strand
TCTTCAACGGTATAGGGCTTGAGCCATTCTTCCGGCCCGAATTTCGACTGAAACGTCGTGACCAAACGCCCCGCGCCCCACCCGAGCCGATCCGCGAGCAGTCGCGTCGTTTTCTGGCACTGGCAATGGTAGGGGTCGCCCTGGGTGAGATAGCGCTCGGGCGTGCCGTGATAGGAGCACACCAGAACGTCGGGCCGATCCTGGGTATTCGGAAAGGTGCGTTCGACCGATCGCGCCAGCGCCTCGATATAGCTTGGCCTGTCGTGGTAGGCCGGAACGGTGCGCGCCGCCGGTTGCCACGTCAGACGCATGAGGGCCCGGAAGAACGCATCATTCGCCGTTGCCGTCGTCGGCCCGGAATATTGCGGATAAAGCGGGAAGAACAGGATCCGGTCACAGCCGGATTCGGCAAGCTTCGAGACTTTCTCCGCCGTCGAAGGAACGCCGTAGCGCATCGCGAATTCAACCTCGATCTGCCCCGGATGGGCCTTGTCCAGCCGGTCTCGAAGCTTGTCGGCCTGCGAGCGGGTGATCGTCAGCAGGGGGCTTTCATTGCGTTCTTCATTCCAGATTTTCCGGTAATTCGCCCCGGAGCGGAACGGCCGGACCGTCAGGATGATCGTCTGAAGCAGTGGCTGCCATTTCCAGGCCGGATAATCGATGACCCGCCTGTCGGAGAGAAACTCGTTCAGATACCGCCGCATCGACCAGTAGTCGGTGGCGCTGGGCGTGCCGAGATTTGCAATCAGAACGCCAATCTTTCCGCCCTTGATGGGAGGATGATCGGCCGGTCTGTGCTGTTCGTCTGTCATGTTTCGCCTTTCTGGCATTGCCGGTTCGGCTCAGCGGTCGCCCTGCGCGCGCGCGGCGGCCAGCGCATCGGCCAGCCGCGCCGCGGCGGTGCCGGGCTTGAGGGGTTTTTGCTGGCTCTCGTGTGGCGCCCAGCCCGCAAGAAAAACCATCTCGAACGTTGCCCGAATCCGCCCATCTTCGCCCGCGAAGTTCTTGGCATAACGCTCGGCCGCGGCACGCATCAGGGCCGGCGAGGTTCGCGTCGCCCGCAGTTTCATGGCGTTCCCCTCGCCCATGGCGCGCAAGTCTCGCATCAGGGCAAACATGTCGCGGTAGGTGACCGTCCGAACGGCGCTGTCGGCGACAGGAAGGGCGAGGCCGGCCATCTGGAGCAGGTGCCCCAGATCGCGGATCTCGGCCATTGGCAGAACCCGCGGCGAAAGCCCGCCCGCCATGGCGATTTCGGTTTCGGCCAGAACGGCGCGCAGCTCGAGCAGGGTCTGGCCGGCGAAGGTGACCCCGAGAAACAGCCCGTCGGGCCGCAAGGCGTGCCGGCATTGCAGGATCTGGGTTACCGGATCGTTCGACCAATGCAGGGAAAGGCCGTGAATCACCAGATCATGGCCACCGGGCTCGAGGTCGAGGATCTCGTCATCGGGGACGATCCGTGCGGCGGGAAAGAATTCCCGCCAGACATCGGGAAATCCGGTGACGACGGCGGGCGCCGTAAACGTTCTGTTAACCTCTTTGAGTCGATCCTGAATCTCGTCTGCCGCTGCTTGCTGGAGGAACATGCCGTCGGGCCGCGCGCGAGCGCGGATGCGTGCAAGCCGGGATCGGTCGACGAGATCTGCCATGGAGCGGAACATAGGGGGAAGGAGCCGAAATGCAATCGCCGCTTGCCGTGCTTTATCCGGCCCAATGCGTGGTCTGCGCAACGCCGATCTCCGACGACCATGGTCTGTGCGGGAAATGCTGGGCGGAAATGCCCTTCATCAACGGACAGGCATGCGAGAAATGCGGTGCGCCGATGATCGCCGAGGACGAGGAAGACCACCTCCTGTGCGATGAGTGCATGACAACCCGCCGCCCTTGGCGGGCGGGCCGGGCGGCGCTGGTCTATTCGGGGGCCGCGCGCGGCATGGTGCTCAGGATCAAGCTTTCCGACCGGCTTGATCTCGTGCCCCCCGCCGCGCAATGGATGGTTCGGGCGGGGCGCGACATTCTGCACCCCGGCGCGGTGTTGGTCCCCATCCCGGCGCATTGGACGCGCGTGGTCATGCGGCGTTACAATCAGGCATCCGAGCTGGCGCGCGCCATCGCGCGGCTGACCGGGCTTCAGGTCGAGCCGACGGCGCTCGTCCGGCCCCGACGCACCGCCCGGCAGGAACCGCTTGGCCAAACGGCGCGGTTCGAAAACCTGAAGGGGGCCATCCAGCCGCACCCGCGCCGGGGCGCGCAGCTTGCCGGCCGGCGGGTGGTTCTGGTCGATGACGTGCTGACCTCTGGCGCGACGATGGCGAGCGCGGCCGAGGCCTGCCTCGCAGCCGGTGCCGCGGACGTGTCCATTCTGACACTGGCGAGAACCGTCAAGGGCGCCTAAGTTCCACCGCAACGGCGAAAGCGCCGAGTCAAGGATGGAACAGATGCAGACAATCACGATCTACACGAAACCGTGGTGTGGGTATTGCCATGCCGCAAAGCGCCTGCTTGAGCAGAAGGGCCTCAGCTACACGGAAATCGACATCGAGGGCCACCCCGAGCGCCGGGCCGAGATGATCCAGAAATCCGGCGGCGGCATGACCGTTCCGCAGATCTGGATCGGCGAAACCCATGTCGGCGGCTTCGACGACATCTACATGCTCGAGCAACAGGGCAAGCTTGACCCGATGCTCGCCGTCTGATGCGGGCGGGGCTCGTTCAGCTGACCTCGGGCGATGATCCTGGCGCCAACCTGCGCCGGACGCGCACGTTCGTGCGCGAGGCGGCGGCGGGGGGCGCAGAACTGGTCTTGACCCCGGAAGTCACCAATATCCTTACAGATGATCGCGCCCTGCAAGCCGCCGCCTTGCGCCGGGAAGCCGACGACGAAACCCTTGCCGCACTTCGTGACGAGGCCAAGAACAACAGGATTTGGCTTCTGGTCGGCTCGCTCGCGCTGCTGGGCGAAACGCCCGACGGTCGGTTTGCGAACCGGTCGTTCCTGATCGCGCCCGATGGCAACATTGCCGCGCGATATGACAAGATCCACATGTTCGACGTCGATATCTCCGAGACCGAACGCTATCGCGAAAGCGCCGCCTTCCGCCCCGGCGATCGGGCCGTTCTCGCGCGCACGGAGATCGGCGCCATCGGCATGACCATCTGTTATGACCTGCGGTTTCCCGAGCTGTTCCACCGCCTGGCAGAGGCCGGGGCGCAGATCATCACCGTGCCGGCGGCCTTTTCACCGGTGACCGGCGCCGCCCATTGGCATGTCCTGCTGCGGGCCCGGGCGATCGAGACCGGATGCTTCATTCTGGCCCCGGCGCAGACCGGGCGGAATACCGACCGTCGAAGCACCTACGGGCATGCGCTGGCGGTGTCGCCCTGGGGCGAGGTTCTTTGCGATGCCGGGACAGAGCCCGGGGTGACGCTGGTTGATCTTGACCTCGCGGATGTGGAAAAGACACGCAGGCGCGTTCCATCGCTCAAGCATCACCGCGCCTTCGTGGGCCCGACATGACCGATAATGCCGAGAATCTCTCCGTTGCGCTGTTCAGCGAAATGTTCATGGCCGACCAGCTCGCCCGGACCGCGCTTTCCAAGGCGCTACCGAAAGGGATGGAGCTGAGCCATTTCTCGGTGCTCAACCATCTGGCCAACAGCAGCGGCCCGAGAACGCCGGCGCAGCTGGCACAGACCTTTCACGTCACCCGCGGGGCGATTACCAACACGCTGCGCAAGCTCGAATGGGCCGGGCATGTGCATGTGCACCCCGATTGGGACGACGCCCGGCGAAAGCTCGTCACGATCAGCCCGGCCGGACGAAAGGCCCGCGACGCGGCGCTTGCGGCCATCGCGCCGATCATCGCCGACGTGGTGGCCAATATCGGGACGGAACGGGTGCGCATGGCGATTCCCGTCCTGCGCGAGATCCGGTCGAGATTCGAGGAGAGCGGCTGATGCCTGGTGTCAGGCCGGCCGGATGCTCGTCGTCACGTAATTCACGCTGACATCGCGCTCGGAGATCGACCACGTCCAGGTGATCGGGTTGAAGACGAAACCCGACGTATCGGTCACCGTCAGGCCGGCGTCTTCGAGCAGGCCGCGCAGCTCTTCGGGGGTGATGAACTTCGACCATTCATGCGTGCCGACCGGCAGCCAGCGCATGACCCGCTCGGCGCCGAAAACCGCCATGAGGTAGCCTTTTGGCGTGCGGTTGATGGTCGAGGTGATCATCACGCCGCCGGGCTTGAGCAGCTTTCGACACGCGGTCAGATAGTCGATCGGGCTGGCGACATGCTCGACGACTTCCATGTTGAGCACGGCGTCGAACGCCTCGCCCGCCTCGGCAAGGGCTTCGGCGGTGGTGTGGCGATAGTCGATCTCGAGGCCCGACTGGCGGGCGTGGATCCGCGCGACATGAACGTTGCGCTCCGCCGCGTCGGCCCCGACGACATCGGCCCCAAGGCGCGCCATCGGCTCGGAAAGCAGGCCGCCACCGCAGCCGATATCGAGAATCCGAAGTCCGGAGAAGGGTTGCGGCCGGGAAAGGTTGCGCTCGAACGTGCGCGCGATGGCCCGGGTGATGTAGTCCAGACGCACCGGGTTCATCATGTGCAGGGGCTTGAATTTTCCGGTCGGATCCCACCAGTCGGCCGCCATCGCCTCGAACTTGGCAACTTCGTCGGGGTCAACGGTGGATCGGGGTTCGCTCATCGTGTCTCTTTCTCGTGGCGCGCCGGTTTCGGCCGCCTTATACATGAGTCCCATGGACAGGGACGCAGGAAAATCCGTCGCCGGCGGCAAGCTCTTTCCGCCACGCGAGCCCTATCGCCGCCACATGCTCGAGGTCGGCGACGGGCATACGTTATATGTCGAGGAAGTGGGCAATCCGCAAGGCTTGCCGGTTGTCGTCTTTCACGGCGGGCCTGGCGGCGGCTGCTCGCCGGCAATGCGACGCTTCTTCGACCCGACGAAATTTCGCGCGATCCTGTTCGATCAGCGCGGCTGCGGGCGCTCGCGCCCCCATGCCAGTATCCGCGCCAATACCACCTGGCATCTGGTGGACGACATCGAATACATCCGCAAGACGCTCGGGATCGACCGCTGGATCGTTTTCGGAGGAAGCTGGGGCGCGACCCTGGCGCTCGTCTATGCCCAGGCGCACCCGTCACGCGTGGCCTGGCTGGTGCTGCGCGGCGTATTCCTCGCCACCCGTCCCGAGCTCGACTGGTTCTATGGCGGCGGCGTGGGCCGGTTCTTCCCCGACCTGTGGGAGCGGTTTCGCGATATCGTGCCCGAAGACGAGCGCGATGATCTGATCGCGGCCTATCACCGGCGCCTCTTTTCGCGCAATCGCGCCGAGCAGGTGACCTTTGCCAAGGCATGGGCCGGCTGGGAAAACGCGCTCGCCTCGATCGAATCCGACGGAACGCCCGTTGACAGCCCGGCCGATTATGCCCTCGCCTTCTCGCGGATCGAGAACCATTATTTCATCAACGACGCCTTCCTCGACGAAAGCCAGCAGATCCTGCCGAACATGCCCCGCATCGCCCATGTGCCGGGAACCATCGTTCAGGGTCGGCACGACATGATCTGCCCGCCGGCCTCGGCCTGGGCCCTTCACAAGGCCTGGCCCTCGAGCGAACTGCGGATGGTTCCGAAGGCTGGCCATGCAGTGAGCGAACCGGGCATTGCCGCCGAACTTGTCCGAACGATGAACCGCCTTGCCCGGCAGGGCGAGACGCTCGCTATCTGAGCCCGGCGCAAAACCCTTGCGGCCGGAGGCAAACCGGCCTATATGCGGGATGACAGCGGCGCTTCGGCTTCCACCCCCGAGGCTCCACCGGAAAATCCGACGGGCCCGCTGGCCCGTTTTTTTGTGCTCTGAGGCAAGGATCCCCCGTGAACGACCTGGTTGCCAAGACCGCGATCGATCGCAAGCTCGCCGAGATCGCCCGCCCCGTCATCGAGGGGATGGGCTTCGAACTCGTGCGCATCCGCCTCATGGGCGGGCAGAAAAAGACGCTTCAGGTCATGGCCGAACGCCCCGAGGGCGGGATCGAGGTTGACGATCTGGCAAACATCAGCACGGCGCTGGGCGCGGTTCTCGATGTCGAAGATCCGATCGAGGGCAATTACACGCTCGAGGTTTCCAGCCCCGGGATCGACCGGCCGCTGACCCGGCTCAAGGATTTCGAGACGTGGCAGGGCCATGCCGCCAAGGTCGAAACATCCGAGCTCATCGACGGGCGCAAACGGTTCAAGGGCATCTTGCAGGGCGCCGAGGGCGACGAAGTGCTCATCGAGATCGAAGACCAGGGCGAAGCGGTGACCATCGGGCTCACCTTCGACCTGCTGGCCGATGCCAAGCTCGTGCTCACCGACGAGCTGATTGCGGAAACACTGCGCCAGCGCAAACACGCCGGCGAAATTGACGAAACACGGTTTGACGAGGTGCAGACCGAAGAGGGTTCCGAGGAGGACTGAACAGATGGCGATTACCTCTGCCAACCAGCTTGAGCTCCTGCAGACCGCCGAGGCGGTGGCGCGCGAGAAGATGATCGATCCGGAGCTCGTGATCGAAGCGATGGAAGAAAGCCTCGCCCGCGCGGCCAAGAGCCGCTACGGCGCCGAGATGGACATCCGCGTCAAGATCGACCGCAAGACCGGCCGCGCCACCTTTACCCGGGTGCGCACCGTGGTGGACGAGGAAGATCTCGAAAACTACCAGGCCGAATTTACCGTCGAGCAGGCCAAGCCCTATTTCGACGCGCCGCGCCCCGGCCGCGAGGAATTCTGGCTGCGCGACGGCGTGCGCATCGATCCGACCGAGGCGGAAGGCCCGCAGGTTGGCGACGAGTTTCACGAGCAGGTTCCGCCCGTCGAGATGGGCCGGATCGCCGCGCAGTCGGCCAAGCAGGTGATTCTTCAAAAGGTCCGCGAGGCCGAACGCGACCGCCAATACGAGGAATTCAAGGATCGCGTCGGCACCATCGTCAACGGCATCGTCAAGCGCGAGGAATACGGCAATGTCATCGTCGATGTCGGCGCCGGCGAGGCGATCCTGCGGCGCAACGAGAAGATCCCGCGCGAGAGCTACCGCATCAACGACCGTATCCGCTGCTATGTGAAGGATGTGCGCCGCGAGGCCCGTGGCCCGCAGATCTTCCTCAGCCGCACGGCGCCGGAATTCATGGCCGAACTGTTCAAGATGGAAGTGCCCGAGATCTATGACGGGATCATCGAGATCAAGGCCGTCGCCCGCGACCCGGGCTCGCGCGCCAAGATCGCCGTCCTGAGCCATGACAGCTCGATCGACCCGGTCGGCGCCTGCGTCGGCATGCGCGGCTCGCGCGTGCAGGCGGTGGTGAATGAGCTTCAAGGCGAGAAGATCGACATCATCCCGTGGAACGAGGACGTGCCCACCTTCCTCGTCAACGCCCTGCAACCGGCTGAGGTTACCAAGGTCGTGCTCGACGAGGATGCCGGCAAGATCGAGGTTGTCGTGCCCGACGAGCAGCTTTCGCTCGCCATCGGCCGGCGCGGCCAGAACGTGCGTTTGGCAAGCCAGCTCACCGGCCTCGACATCGACATTCTCACCGAGGAAGAAGAGAGCCAGCGCCGTCAGGCCGAATTCGCCGAACGCACCAAGCTGTTCATGGACACGCTCGACCTCGACGAATTCTTCGCCCAGCTGCTGGTTTCGGAAGGGTTCACCTCGCTCGAGGAAGTGGCCTATGTCGACCTCGACGAACTGCTCTCGATCGAAGGTGTCGACGAGGAAACAGCCAGCGAGCTTCAGGCCCGGGCGCGCGACTATCTTGCCGAGCAGGATCGCAAGGCCCTCGAACATGCCCGCGAACTGGGGGTCCAGGACAACCTCGTGAACTTCGAGGGGCTGACCCCGCAAATGATCGAGGCCCTCGCCGAAGACGGCATCCTGACACTCGAAGATTTCGCCACCTGTGCCGATTGGGAACTGGCCGGCGGCTGGACCACGGAAAACGGCGAACGCAAGAAGGATGACGGCCTGCTCGAGAAATTCGACGTCAGCCTCGAAGAGGCGCAGAATCTCGTGATGTCGGCGCGGGTGCAGCTGGGGTGGGTCGATCTCGCCGATCTGCACCCCGAATCCGAAGAAGCGACCGAAGAACAGGAGGCCGAGGCCTGATCCGGGCCTCGGACGCCGCATGAGCCGCGCAGGTCGGCCACGTAACCGCGAGGACGGCCCGGAGCGCCGGTGCATTGCCACCGGCGAAACGCGCCCGAAGGCCGGAATGATCCGTTTCGTGGTCAGCCCCGAAGGCGTTGTGGTGCCCGATCTTCTGGGCAAGCTTCCGGGGCGGGGCATCTGGGTTTCGGCAGACCGGCGGGCGCTCGAGAAGGCGGTGCTGAAAGGGCTTTTCGCGCGGGCCGCGCGCCGTTCGGTCACGGTTCCTGAAGACCTGCTCGCCAGTGTCGAAGAGGGCCTCGCCGACCGGGTGGTTCACCTGATCTCGCTCTGCCGCAAGGCGGGCGCCGCCGTGGCCGGATACGAGAAGGTCAAGGACTGGCTCGTCAGGGGTCGCGCCGAGGTGCTGATCCAGGCCTCTGACGGCTCGGAGCGCGGAAAGTCGAAGCTGCGGCCCCCGCCCGGGCCGGGGCACTTCATCGGCTGTCTGACGGCCCGGGAATTGGGTTTGGCATTCGGCCGCGAAAATGTGATACATGGCGCGCTCGCGGGTGGTGGACTCACGCAACGTGTAGTAGAGGAAGCCGCAAAGCTAGCGAGCATGCGGGCAAAGACGGCGGAAACCGTTCGCCGGAAAGGTACGAAGACGAGATGAACGATAACGACGGCAAGAAACCCCTTGGTTTGCGTGGCGGGCCCCGGACGGGGCAGGTCAAGCAGAGCTTCAGCCACGGGCGCACCAAGAACGTGGTGGTGGAAACCAAGCGCAAGCGGGTTGTCGTTCCGAAGCCGGGCGCGGCTGCGGCCGGCGCCGCATCGGCGTCTTCCGGCGGCGGGGCAGCCCCGGCGAAGCCCTCGCCGCAGGCCAAGCGCCCTGCCGGCATTTCCGATGCCGAACTCGAGCGGCGCATGAAGGCACTGGCTGCCGCGAAGGCCAATGAGGCCGAGGAGAAACGCCGCCGCGAGGAAGAAGAGCGCCGCCGCGAGGAAGAGCGCGAGCGCCGCCGCCGCGAAGCCGAGGAGAAGGAGCGCGAGGAGCGCGAGAGAACCGAAGCCGCGCGCCTGAAGGCCGAAGAGGACGAGCGCCGCAAGCGCGAGGCGGAGGCAGCGAAGAACGCTCCGCCCAAGGCGGCCGCGCCGGCCGCGCCGGCCCCCGTCGACACGCGCGCCAAGCCGTCGGGTCCGCGCAAGGCCGACCGTGAACGCGAAGCCGCCGAGGCGCGTTCGCGCGGGCGCGGCGGGCGCGACGGTGCCGGTCGCCGGTCTGGCAAGCTGACCCTGAACCAGGCGCTTTCCGGGGGCGAAGGCGGGCGCCAGCGCTCGGTGGCCGCCATGCGCCGCAAGCAGGAACGCATGCGCCAGAAGGCGATGGGCGGCGGCGGCAGCCACGAAAAGGTGATCCGCGACGTTCAGGTGCCCGAAACCATCGTCGTTCAGGAGCTCGCCAACCGCATGGCCGAGCGTGTTGCCGACGTTGTCAAGGCGCTCATGAAGATGGGCATGATGGTCACCCAGAACCAGTCGATCGACGCCGACACCGCGGAACTGATCGTCGAGGAATTCGGCCACCGGATCCAGCGGGTTTCGGATGCCGACGTGGAAGACGTGCTCAAGACCGAGGAAGACCGGCCCGAAGATCTCGTGCCGCGCCCGCCGGTGATCACCGTCATGGGCCATGTCGACCACGGCAAGACGTCGCTTCTGGACGCGATCCGCCATTCGAAGGTGACGGCGAGCGAGGCCGGGGGCATCACCCAGCACATCGGCGCCTACCAGGTGACGACCGATTCCGGCCAGGTTCTGACCTTCCTCGACACGCCGGGCCACGCGGCCTTCACCTCGATGCGGGCCCGTGGCGCGCAGGTGACTGACATCGTTGTTCTCGTGGTCGCGGCCGACGACTCGGTGATGCCGCAGACGGTCGAGGCGATCAACCACGCCAAGGCCGCCGGTGTTCCGATGATCGTTGCGATCAACAAGTGCGACAAGCCCGACGCCAACCCCGACAAGGTGCGCACCGAATTGCTGCAGCACGAAGTCGTGGTCGAAAGCCTGTCGGGCGACGTTCAGGATGTCGAGGTTTCGGCGATCACCGGCAAGGGCCTTGACGATCTGCTCGAGGCCATCGCCCTGCAGGCCGAACTTCTCGAACTCAAGGCCAACCCGAACCGCAAGGCACAGGGCGCCGTGATCGAGGCGAAGCTCGATGTCGGGCGCGGCCCGGTCGCCACGGTTCTGGTTCAGAACGGCACGCTCCACAAAGGCGACGTCTTCGTCGTCGGCGAGCAGTGGGGCAAGGTGCGGGCGATGGAGAACGACCGCGGCGAGCGGGTTTCCGAGGCCGGGCCTTCGGTTCCGGTGGAGGTGCTCGGCCTGCACGGAACGCCCGAGGCGGGCGACGTGCTCAACGTTGTCGAGACCGAGGCGCAGGCCCGCGAGATTGCCGAATACCGGCACCAGCGCGAGAAGGATCGGCGTGCGGCGGCGGGCTCGGGCACCTCGCTCGAACAGCTGCTCGCCCAGGCCAAGGCCAACGAAAACGTCAAGGAGCTGCCGATTCTGGTCAAGGCCGATGTGCAAGGTTCGGCGGAAGCCATCGTTCAGGCGATGGAAAAGATCGGCAACGATGAGGTGCGGGTGCGCGTGCTGCACGCGGGCGTCGGCGCCATCACCGAAACCGACGTCGGCCTTGCCGAAGCCTCCGGGGCGCCGATCATCGGCTTCAACGTGCGTGCCAACGCGCCGGCCCGGGCCAGCGCGAACCAGAAAGGGGTCGAGATCCGCTATTACAGCGTCATCTATGACCTCGTGGACGACGTGAAAAAGGCCGCCTCGGGCCTGCTCTCGGCGGAAGTGCGCGAAAAGTTCATCGGCTATGCCGAGATTCGCGAGGTCTTCAAGGTTTCGGGGGTTGGCAAGGTGGCCGGCTGCCTTGTCACCGAAGGCGTCGCGCGGCGCTCGGCCGGGGTGCGCCTGCTGCGCGACAACGTTGTCATCCACGAAGGCACGCTGAAGACGCTGAAACGCTTCAAGGACGAGGTCAAGGAAGTCCAGTCCGGGCAGGAATGCGGCATGGCCTTCGAGAATTACGATGACATTCGCGTGGGCGATATCATCGAGATCTTCGAACGCGAGGAAGTCGAGCGCACGCTTGACTGACACCGGCCCTGACAGACCGAAAGGGGCGCCCGTGGGGGCGCCCTTTTTCGTTTTCGCTTTTCAGTGGGTCAAAGCCAGTCGCGCAGAATCGGGATGAGCGGCGCATCGGCCGGGGGCATCGGGTAATCTGCCAGCCGGTTCGCCCGCACCCAGGCAAGCTTTTGGCCTTCGCGCGGCGTGACGGTTCCTTGCCAGCGCCGGCAGGCAAAGAGCGGCATCAACAGGTGAAAATCGTCATAGCTGTGGCTGGCAAAGGCCAGCGGCGCGAGGCACGATGCCCGGGTGTCGATTCCCAGCTCTTCCTGCAATTCCCGGATCAGCGCCGCCTCGGGCGTCTCGCCGGCTTCGACCTTGCCGCCCGGAAACTCCCAAAGACCGGCGAGCGCCTTGCCCTCGGGCCGCCGTGCCAGCAAGACCCGGCCGTCGACATCGATCAGTGCCACCGCGGAGACGAGAACAATGCGCATCACGAACGATAATCGGCGTTGATCTGGATGTAGGCGTGGGTGAGGTCGCAGGTCCAGACCGTGGCTTCCCCCTCCCCAAGGCCGAGATCGACGGCAATCACCAGTTCGTCGTTCTTCATGTAGGCGGCGCCGTCTTCCTCGCGGTAGTCGGGCGAAACCCACCCGTCGGCCGCCACGAGGATGTCGCCGAACCGGATCTGCAGGCGGTCGCGGTCGGCCCGGGCGCCGGATTTCCCGATCGCCATGACCACACGCCCCCAGTTCGGGTCTTCGCCGGCGATCGCCGTCTTGACCAGCGGCGAATTGGCAATCGCCATCGCATGGGTGCGGGCATCCTGCGGGCTTGCCGCCCCGGTGACGCGCACCTCGACGAACTTCGTCGCCCCCTCGCCGTCACGCACCACCTGTTGGGCAAGGTCGCGCATGACGTCGTGCAGGGCCTCGCGAAACGGCCCGTCCTCGGCCGTGACGCGCACCTCCGAGGCCCCGGTCGCGGCCACCAGCAGCGTGTCGGAGGTGGACGTGTCGCTGTCGACGGTGATGTTGTTGAAGGTCTGGTCGGTCAGCTCCAGAACCATCGCTTGAAGGGTCGGTTGTTCGATCTCGGCGTCGGTGAAGATGAAAACCAGCATCGTCGCCATGTCCGGCGCGATCATGCCCGAGCCCTTGGCGATCCCGGCGATGCGAACCGGTTTGCCGTCGACGACAATCTCTTTCGCCGCGCCCTTGGGGAAGGTGTCGGTGGTCATGATGGCGCGGGCGGCGTCGGCGATGGCCCCGGGGCGCGCGGCGGCATGAAGGCCTTCGATTTGCGCGGTGATTTTCTCGAAGGGTAGCGGCTCGCCGATGACCCCTGTCGAAGCGGTAAACACCCGTGCCTCCGGCACGCCGCACACCCGCGAAACTTCCGACACGATCGCGGCAACGGCCCGTTCTCCCGCCTTGCCGGTAAAGGCGTTGGAATTGCCGGAATTGACGATGAGCGCCGCCCCACCCTCGCGCGTGCCGCCGATCTTCAACTGGCAATCGAGAACCGGCGCCGAACGCGTCGCCGAGCGGGTAAACGCTCCAGCGATCGCGGCGCCCGGCGCGATTTCGGCCAGCATCACGTCAAGCCGGTCGCGGTAACGAACGCCGGCAGCCACGGCCGAAAACGAGACCCCGCCGATTTCGGGCAGGTCCGGAAACCCGCCCTTCGGGGCAAGAGGCGAAACCGCGTGGGTGAACGAACGCGCCTGCGCCAGTTCCGCCTCAAGCTTGCGGATCTTCTTGCGGAGCTTGCGGAGTTTCTTCTTTGCGCCCAAGACCGGCTCCTCTCCCGCCATTACTCGAACAGGCTCGGATCGCTCAGAAGGCTCGGGTCGATCCCGCCCAGATCGGTGCGCTCGATGTTGGCGGAATCAAGCAGACCGGCAATCGCCTTGTCGACGGCATCGCTCTGAAGCTTCTGGACGATATCGGCCTTGACCTCGTCAAGCTTCGGCGCGC
>RFKM01000356.1 GCA_003694465.1 Alphaproteobacteria bacterium | reverse complement strand
GCCCACCGCGATGCGCACCGAGTCGAGCTGCCGGCCGATGTTCTGGCTGCGCCGGTGCACCGCCAGCGGATAGACCCCGAAGCGCCGCCGCAGCCGCAGCTCGCCCAGCGTTCGCCCGACCATCTTGCACCCCGGGGTGATCAGCGCCTCGACCGTGGTCGTTTCCACGGCGCTCACCTGATCGACCGGGCGAAGCTCCTTCATCCGCTGCAGCGCCAGAAGCTCGCCCATCTCGGTGCGCAGCACCACCCGGTCGCCGGCCTGCAAGTTTACCGCACCAAGATCGCGCCGCAGGGAGGCATCGCCCCGGATCACGTCGACGAGGCGCACGCCGTCGCGCTGGAAGAGCGGCTCTTCCAGCACCCGCCGGCCGATGAGCGTGCTGCCCTGCGGGATCACCACCTCGGTGAAGAAGCGCTTTTTCGACCGGTTGCTTAGCAGCGCCGCCATCGAGCTGCGTTCGGGCAGAAGGCGCGGGCCGAAGAGGTAGAGATAGAGCATCCCCCATGCCACCAGCACCAGCCCCAGCGGCGTGACCTCGAAGATCGAGAAGGGCGCCAGCCCCGCCCCCCGGGCCACACCGTCGACGAGCAGGTTGGTCGAGGTGCCGATCAGCGTCAGCGTCCCGCCGAGTATGGCCGCATAGCTCAGCGGGATCAGCAGCTTCGACGGTGCAAGGCCGATGCGCCGAGCGAGCTGGGTGAACACCGGGATCATCACCACCACCACCGGCGTGTTCGACACGAAGGCCGAGGCGGCAACGACAAGGCCCATCAAGGCCCCGAGCGCCCGTTTCGGCCGCTGCTCGGCCTGCCGCTCGGCGCCGCGGGTGAACCAGTCGAGCGCGCCGGTGCGCACCAGCGCCCCCATCAGGATGAACATCGCCGCGATCGTCCAGGGCGCCGGGTTGGCCAGCACCCCCAGCCCGACGTCATAGGGCAGGACTCCGGTGACCAGCAGCACCGCCACCCCCGAAAGGGCGACCACCTCGGCCGGGAAAAGCTCGCGCAGGAAAGCCAGGAACATCGCCGCCACCACCCCGAGCGCGATCATCGCCTGCACGTCTTGCGAAAACTGGAAGAAGGTCATGCCCCTGCCCCGATGGTTTGCGCAATTGTCGCCCGCCGTCGCGCCGACGGCAAGCGCCGCGCGAGGCGCGCGGGCCGGCAAGGCAAAAAACCGGGAGGGTGTTTCGCCCCGGCCCGCGGAAGCGGAACGCGGTTCGCGCCGCGCGCGGTGCCGGCTCAGGGCCCCGCCGGCGAAAGGCGCCCGCCCTCGCGCACCATCTCGACCCGCAGCGCCTTGCCCGTGGCATCATCGGTTTCGACATAGACCCCGGCAAGGGTCGCCTCGCCGTTCGCGGGCTCGAAACGCCCCTTCGGCATGCCGGTGACGAAACGGCGCAGCGGCTCGGCCTTGTCCATGCCGATCACCGAATTGTAGTCGCCGCACATGCCGGCATCGGTCTGGTAGGCGGCGCCGCGCGGCAGGATCATCGCATCGGCGGTCGGAACGTGGGTATGGGTGCCGACGACGAGGCTCGCCCGCCCGTCGAGAAACTGCCCCATGGCCATTTTCTCGCTGGTCGCCTCGCAGTGGATGTCGACCACCACCGCCTGCGCCTGCCCGCCGAGCGGATAGGGTTTCAGCGCCGCCTCGATGGTGGCGAAAGGGTCGTCGAAGGGGCGTTTCATGAACACCTGCCCGAGCACCTGCGCGACGACGATCTTGCGCCCGCGCCCGTCGGCAAACACCCGCACCCCCTGCCCCGGCGCGCCCTTGGCGAAATTGAGCGGGCGGATCAGCCGCGGCTCCTGGGTGATGAAGCTCAGCATCTCCTTCTGGTCGAAGGCATGATCGCCCAGCGTCACCACGTCGGCGCCGGCCTCGAAGAAGCCCCGGGCATGGGCGGCGGTCAGACCCATGCCGCCGGTGGCGTTCTCGCCGTTGACGATGACGAAGTCGAGCTTCCAGCGCGCGCGCAGGGCCGGCAGGCGTTCGGCGATCGCACGCCGGCCGGCGCGCCCCACCACATCTCCGAGAAACAGGATCTTCATGGCCGCTGCCTAGGCGTTTCGGCCCGCGCTTGCAAGTCTCGGCGCCGGGGCGGGCGAAGGCCGCCTTTGCGCTGAAAGTGGCCTGAATTCGCCGATTGTTCGAATCCTGAAATGTTCAGGCAAATTTCTGCCCCGGATTGCCGCATCAATATCGAGAAATTGAAATTTTACCCATCCGCCGAAAACCTGCCCGGGGCATTCGCCGCCACCGCCCCGCACCCCGGGGCTTTTGCCGCGCCGGACACGTGCTAGCATGGCCCAAGACAGCGAAGGAGGTTCCGATGAAAATCACCTGGCTCGGCCATGCCAGCTTCCGGCTGGAAATCGAAGACGCGGTCATCCTGCTCGACCCGTGGCTCGAGGGCAACCCGATGCTTCCCGAAAGCGCGCACGAGGAGGCGATCCGGGGGGCGACGCATGTTCTCGTCACCCACGGCCATGGCGACCATGCCTCCAGCGCCCCGGCGATCTGCAAGGCGCTGGGCATCCCGGCGGTGGGCATCTACGACCTGATGGAATGGTTCCGCGCCCGCGAGGGCATCGAGACCATCGGATTCAACAAGGGCGGCACGGTGAAGCTCGGCAAGGTCGCGGTGACGATGGTCAACGCCGTTCATTCCTCTTCGGCCGGCGCGCCCGACGCTCCTGTCTATGCCGGCCACGAATCGGGCTACATGATCGCCGGCGAGGGGCATGTGATCTATGCCACCGGCGACACCGACATCATGGCCGACATGGAATGGATGGGCGAATTGCACCGCCCCGACATCGGGCTTCTGTGCGCCGGCGGCTATTTCACCATGGACATGGCGCGGGCGGCATGGGCAGCCCGGCGCTATTTCGATTTCCGCACCGTGATCCCCTGCCATTACCGCACCTTCCCGATTCTCGAGCAATCCGCCGAGGTGCTGCGCGAGGGCCTGCCGGGGGTGGAGGTGATCGAACCCGAGGTGATGGTGCCGATCGAGATCTGAGGCGGGCGGGCTTCAGCGCCGGTCGGCAAAGAAGTCCTTGAGCAGCGCCTCGGCCTCGCGCGCGCCGATCCCGTCATAAACCTCGGGCGCATGGTGGCATTGCGGGTGCGAGAAGACCCGTGCGCCATGGCTCGTGCCGCCCGACTTCGGATCGGCCGCGCCGTAATAGAGCCGGCGGATGCGGGCAAAGCCGATGGCCGCCGCGCACATCGGGCAGGGTTCGAGAGTGACATAGATGTCATGGCCGACGAGCCGTTCGCTGCCCAGCCGGGCGCAGGCGGCGCGCAGGGCCAGCATCTCGGCATGGGCGGTGGGGTCGTTGGTTTCGCGGGTGCGGTTGCCGGCCCGGGCGACGATCTCGCCCGAGGGGGCGACCACCACCGCCCCCACCGGCACCTCGCCGCGCGCCGCCGCCGCCCGCGCCTCTTCGAGCGCCGCATCCATGTAGGAAATGAAGCTCATGGCTTCTTCTGCCCGCTCCGGCGGCTCTGGACAAGGGGCCGCGCCACCCATAGGCAGGGGCCATGACCGGCAAGAGCGAAAACTCCGAAAAGACCGCCCCGGCGGCGGGCGAGGCGGACGCAAAGGGCGAACGCATCGCCCGGTTCCTCTCGCGCGCCGGCATCGCCTCGCGGCGGGAGGCCGAGCGCATGATCGCCGCCGGGCGCGTGGCCGTGAACGGCCGGCGCCTCGACACCCCGGCGTTTACCGTGGGCCCCGGCGACACGGTAGAGGTCGACGGCAAGCCGGTCGCCCCGCCCGAGCCGCCCCGGCTCTGGCTCTACCACAAGCCGGCGGGCCTCGTGACCACGACGCGCGACGAGAAGGGCCGCCCGACGGTGTTCGACGCCCTGCCCGAGGGCCTGCCGCGGGTGATGAGCATCGGCCGGCTCGACCTCAATTCCGAGGGGCTCCTGCTGCTGACCAATGACGGCGCCCTGAAGCGCCGGCTCGAGTTGCCGTCAACGGGCTGGCTGCGCAAGTATCGCGTGCGCATCCACGGCGCCCCGAAAGACGAAGACTTCGCCCCCCTGCGCGCCGGCCTCGTCGTCGACGGCGAGCGCTTCCAGCCGATGAGCGTGACGCTCGACCGCCAGCAGGGCGCCAATGCCTGGCTCACCGTCGGCCTGCGCGAGGGCCGCAACCGCGAGATTCGCCGCGCCATGGAGGCGCTGGGGATGACGGTGAACCGGCTGATCCGGATCAGCTACGGCCCGTTCCGGCTGGGCGATCTGAAGCCCGGCGAAGTCGCGGAGGTGCGCCCGCGGGTGCTGCGCGACCAGCTTGGCGTAGGCCCGGAGAAGGGCCCCGAGGCCAAGCCGCGCAAACGCCCGGTGCGCCAGCGAAAGCCGGGCGGGCCGGGCAAGGGCGGCACGGGCAAGGGCGGAAAGACCAACCCGCGCCGGCGCTGAGGCCTCCGCGCCGCTGGCGGCGCCCCCTCACCGCTCCGGCCGGATCCACCCCAGCCCGTCTTCGGTGCGCCCCTCGGGGTTGTATTCGCCCGACACCCAGCCGGAATAGCCCTCGGCATCGAGCCGGGCGAAGAAGGCGGGGTAGTCGATCTCGCCGGCCAAGGGCTCATGGCGCCCCGGAAAGCCGCCCACCTGAACGTGCCGCGCCCGGTGGCCATGGGCCGCCCATGTGGCCATGCCGTCGCCGGTGATCATCTGGGCGTGATACATGTCGAACTGCAGGCCGAGGTTGGGCGCGTCCACCGCGTCGAGCACCTCGGCCGCGGTCTCGAAATCGGCGAGGAAATAGCCCGGCATGTCGGTCGGGTTGATCGGCTCGATGGTGAGGCTCATCGACGGGTCTTCCGCCGCCGCCCAGGAAAGGTTGTTCACGAAGGTCTCGCGCGCCGCGTCCCCCGAGGCCACCCCGGCCATGACATGCAGATGCCCGGCCCCGAGCGCCCGGGCAAAGCGCAGCGCTCGGCGGAAGTCGCGGCGGAAGCGCTCCTCGAGCCCGGGCACGGCGGCAAAACCGCGCGCGCCCCCGGCCCAGTTCGGCGGCGGGCAGTTGATGAGCACCAGTTCGAGCCCGTGCCGGGAAAGGCGCCCGGTAATCTCCCGGGCCGGATCGTCATAGGGAAACAGCACCTCGACACCGGCAAACCCCGCCTCGGCCGCCGCCTCGAATCGCTCCAGAAACGGCAGCTCGCGGAACAGGAAGGTGAGATTGGCGGCAAAACGCGGCATTGCTCAGGGCAGTTCCGCGGCGGGAATGATCGGGAAGAACACCCCGCCCGACCACAGGCCGAACCAGCTTTCGCCCTCGTGGTCTTCGCGCGTGCCGATCTCGACGAGGCGGAAGAAGCTTTTGCGGTCGATCAGCGCCTCGAGCCCGTCGCGCACCATCACATAGGGCGCGGGCTCGCCGGTCTGCGGATCGCGCGTCACCCGGATCGGGTGCCCGGGGCCGGCGCAAACCCGCTCGCCGACATTGGTCTCGAAGGTCAGGCACTGGGCCCGGCCTTCGCCCTCGGCCTCGAAATCCACCGCCACGAAGGGCGCGTCATCGACGCGGATGCGCACCTTCTCGACGGGGGTGACGAGGAAATACTCATCGCCCTCGCGCTTCAGGATCGAGGCGAAGAGCTTCACCAGTTCCGGCCGGCCGATCGGGGTGCCGAGGTAATACCACAGCCCGTTGCGGGCGATGCGCATGTCGAGATCGCCGCAGAACGGCGGGTTCCACAGATGCACCGGCGCCGGTCCCCGGTTCACCGCCCGCCGGGCCTCTGCCACGAGGCTCTCGGCGCTCGGTGCGCGATTTCCGCCGGTTTGCGGTTTTGTCATTTGTGCCCCGTGCCCATCCGTCCTTTAATGGGCGCAGTATGTCGGGGAGTTTGCAGATGAACAAGCCAGAGGCGCCCGCGGGAACAGAAGCCGAAGAGGCAGCCAGCGCCAGCGTCGCCGAAATCGAGGCGCTGGGCGAACGGCTGCGCGCCGCCCGCGCCATGGCACGGCGGCGGATCATCGGTCAGGACGAGGTGATCGACCTCGCCCTCACCGCGCTGCTCGCCGGCGGGCACGCGCTGCTGGTGGGCCTTCCCGGCCTCGGCAAGACCCGCCTCGTCGAAACCCTCGGAACGGTGATGGGGCTCGACACCGGGCGCATCCAGTTCACCCCCGACCTGATGCCCGCCGACATCATCGGCTCGGAAGTGCTCGAAGAAACCCCCGAAGGCCGGCGCTCCTTCCGCTTCCTGCGCGGGCCGGTCTTCTGCCAGCTGCTGCTCGCCGACGAGATCAACCGCGCCAGCCCCCGAACCCAGTCGGCGCTGCTGCAGGCCATGCAGGAACACGAGGTCACCGTCGCCGGAACCGCCCATCCTCTGCCCGCGCCGTTCCACGTGCTCGCCACCCAGAACCCGCTCGAACAGGAAGGCACCTACCCGCTGCCCGAAGCCCAGCTCGACCGCTTCCTCATGCAGATCGACGTCGCATGGCCCGGGCGCGAGGCCGAACGCGAGATCCTGCGCACCACCACCGGCGCGACCGAGCCCGCCTGCACGCCGGTCTTCGCCGAGGGAGAATTGCTGCGGGCACAGGCCCTTCTGCGCCGGATGCCGGTGGGCGAAAAGGTGCTCGATGCGATCCTCGACCTCGTGCGCGCCTGCCGTCCCGACGACGCGACCGCGCCGCCCAGGGTGCGCGAGGCCGTCGCCTGGGGCCCCGGGCCGCGCGCCGCCCAGGCCCTGGCGCTGCTGGTGCGCGCCCGCGCCCTTCTCGCCGGCCGCCTCGCCCCGGCGCCCGAAGACGTGCAGGCCCTCGCCCGCCCGGTGCTCATCCACCGCATGGCGCTGACCTATGCCGCCCGCGCCCGGGGCGAGACCCTCTCCCCCCTCATCGAGGACGTCTGCACCACCGCCCTCGGCCCGGG
>RFKM01000355.1 GCA_003694465.1 Alphaproteobacteria bacterium | reverse complement strand
CCTCAGCGCTCCGTGGCGCGGTCCAGAAAATAGCGCAGGTCCTCGCTGAGGGCGCTGTCGAACCCCTCTCGGCGGGCGGCAAGACGGCCGGCGAAGAGGTCGGCGGCATAGATCAGCAGGTTGACCGAGACCCCGCCGGCAAGGATCAGCGGGTTGCCGGCCATGAGCGCCCAGACACCGGCAAAGGCGAGCACCATCATGTGCAGCACCGGCCAGCGGGGCAGACGCGGGCTCACCCCCCGCGGCCAGACGGTTTCGGGCGGCAGATGGCCGAATTCGCGCCGGTAGGCCTCGAGCGTGCCGCGATAGGCCGCGGCCGAGCCGAACTTGCGGGCGAAATCGTCCAGCGGCAGGGGCGGGCCCAGAACCCCGGCGCAAAAGCTCGTGTATTCCGGCGCCGCGGCGTGCATTTCCCAGGCGCGCTGCACCGGCTCGGGCGGCACGACGAGGGCGTTGGAAATCGTCGCAAGGTAGAGAAAGCGCCGGTATTCCCGTTCCACCTCCCGCGCTTCGGCCAGCGGCAGATCGAGCGCCTGCCCGAGGCGGTGGGCAAATTCGTGAAAGGCGCGCGAGGCTGGCAGCGGGGCGGTATCGATTCGCGCCCACAGGTGCGGATCGGTCAGAGTCGAGGGGGCGGGCAGATGTCTTGTTGGGCGGGACATGATCGCAGACTTGTTTCGGAGCATCACTCGCCCTAGACCCTGCCCGACGAATGAGACGAAACAAGGGCGAGACGATGAACATTCTGATCCTCGGCGGCGGCGGGCGCGAACATGCCCTGGCCTGGGCGGTGCAGCAGAACCCGAAATGCGACCGGCTGATCGTCGCGCCGGGCAATGCCGGAATCGCCGCGATCGCCGAATGTGCCAGCCTCGACATCGAGGACGGCGGCGCGGTGGCCGAATTCTGCAACGAGAACGCCGTCGATTTCGTGATCATCGGCCCGGAAGCGCCGCTGGCCGCCGGCGTCGCCGACCGGCTGGAAGAGGCGGGCATTCTCGTCTTCGGCCCTTCGGCGGCGGCGGCGCGGCTCGAGGCCTCGAAACGCTTCACCAAGGAAATCTGCGCCGAGGCCGGCGCGCCGACCGCCGCATGGGCGCGGTTTTCCGAGGCGGGGCCGGCGCGCGCCCATGTCGCGGCGCATTTCCGCGGCGAGACCCGCCCCATCGTCATCAAGGCCGACGGGCTGGCCGCCGGCAAGGGCGTGATCGTCGCCGAGACCGAGGCCGCGGCGCTGGCGGCGATCGACGACATGTTCGGCGGCGCCTTCGGCGGAGCCGGGGCCGAGGTGGTGATCGAGGAATTCATGGACGGCGAAGAGGCGAGCTTCTTCGTGCTCTCCGATGGCAAGACCCTGCTGCCGATCGGCACGGCGCAGGATCACAAGCGCGCCTTCGAGGGCGACACCGGCCCGAACACCGGCGGCATGGGCGCCTATTCGCCGGCTCCCGTCCTGACCGAGGCAGTGGCAAAGCGTGCGATGGAAGAGATCATCGCGCCGACGATGCGCGTCATGGCCGAGCGCGGCACCCCCTACCGGGGCGTGCTCTATGCCGGGCTGATGATCAAGGACGGCCAGCCCCGGCTGGTGGAATACAACGTGCGTTTCGGCGACCCGGAATGCCAGGTTCTGATGATGCGGCTGGGCGCGCAAGCGCTCGACCTGATGCTCGCCACCGCCGAGGGACGGCTGGACGAAAAACGGGTCAACTGGGCCGATGACCATGCCATCACCGTGGTCATGGCGGCGAAGGGATACCCGGGCGCCTACGAGAAGGGGTCGCAGATCCGCGGGCTCGAGGCCCTGCCGGAAGACTCGGGCCACATGGTGTTTCATGCCGGAACCCGGCTCGTCGACGGCAAGATCACCGCTGCCGGCGGGCGCGTTCTGAACGTCACCGCCCGGGGCGAGAGCCTGCGCGAGGCCCGCGACGAGGCCTATGCGATGATCGAGGCGATCGACTGGCCCGAGGGCTTTTGCCGGCGCGACATCGGCTGGCGGGCGCTGAAATGACCGCCGCCGGGGCAGCCGCGGGCGAAACGGCGGAATTCACCTTCCGCCCGGCGCCGGCCTCTGCCCCGGTGCGCTTTCGCCTCGACGGCGCGCGCCTTGCGCGGGACGGCGCTTGGCGCCTCGATTTCGGGGCGATCACCGGCGCCAGCTTCACCAACCACAGCCTGCGCGGCATGCGACTCATCCGGCTCGACCTTTTCGGGCCGGAGGGGCGGCGCAGCATCGGCTTTACGCGCCCGCGCCGGAACTGGCGCGCGGATCCCGAGGCAGAGGTTTTCCTCTCGCTCCTGATCGCGGTGCTTGAGGCCGCGGGGCGCGACTCTCCCGGCCTCGAGATCACCCTCGGCGAACGGGGCTGGCCCCGGGCGGTGATGTTTGCCCTCGGCCTCGTCGCCGGCCTCGGCGGGGCGGGGCTTTTTGCCGCTGCCCTCGCCAGCGGCGCCTCGGGCGAGCGCCTCGCGGCGGCGGCGGTGCCGATGCTGATGCTGGTCATGCTCGGTGCGGCGCTGACGATGGCTTACGGCCCCTGGCGGAAGGCCCGCACCGCCAGCCCCGGGGCGCTCGCCGATGTGCTGCGCGGCGTGCGCGACGGGCTTGCCGGGCAAGGCCCGCCCAAATTCAGGAGTTTGGCGGGAAGGGAACGTTTACGCCGCCATT
>RFKM01000045.1 GCA_003694465.1 Alphaproteobacteria bacterium | reverse complement strand
GGGCGGATGCCGAAAGTGACGAGCCGGCCCGCCTCGGCGGCCGGGGCGGCGGCGCGCACGGCGGCGCGGAAGGCGTCCGCGTCGGGGATCACGTGGTCGGAGGGCGCCACCAGCATCAGCCCGCCCGGCGCGCGCGCCTCCACGGCCAGAGCCGCGGCGCAGACGGCGGCGGCGGTGTTCTTCGCTTGCGGTTCGATGAGGATGTCGGCCGGCGCGATCTCGAGAGCGGCGAGCTGTTCGAGCACGATGAAGCGGAAATCGGCCGCGGTGACGACCGTGGGCGCGGCAAAACCATCGCCGTCGAGCCGGCGCGCGGACGCCTGATAGAGGCTCTCCTCGCCCGTTAGCTTGGCGAATTGCTTGGGATAGGACTTGCGCGAAAGTGGCCAGAGCCGGGTGCCGGAACCGCCGGCCAAAAGAACGGGGTGGATGATGTTGGCAGTTTGCAAGTTGGACGCTCGCTCTCAGCTTGGTGCCTGGGACAGTTGCGCCAGATAGGCCCCGTAATCGTTCTTGCCGAACTTTCTGGCCCGAGCGGCGAGTTGCTCGGCGGTCATCCAGCCCATTTCATAGGCGACCTCGTCGGGCGCGCCGACCTGCTGTCCCTGGCGTTCGGTGAGCGTGCGCACGAAATTTCCGGCATCGAGCAGCGAGGAATGGGTGCCGGTATCGAGCCAGGCGAAACCGCGCCCCATCCGCTCGACTGGAAGCCTGCCATCGGCGAGGTAGCTTTCGAGCAGGGAGGTGATCTCAAGCTCGCCCCGGGCCGAGGGGGTGACGGCACGGGCGCGCTCGGGCGCGGAGCCATCGACGAAATAGAGCCCCGTCACGGCGTAGTTCGACGGCGGCACCTCAGGCTTTTCGATGATCGCCCTGACAGTACCTTCGCCATCGAAATCCACGACGCCGTAGCGCTCGGGATCCGCGACGCGGTAGCCGAAGACCGTGGCGCCCTGGGTGTTGCGATCCGCTTCGGCGAGGAGTTCGGGCAGGCCGTGGCCGAAGAAGATGTTATCGCCGAGGACCATGGCGGAAGGAGCCCCGGCGAGAAAATCCTCGGCGAGGATGAATGCCTGTGCAAGCCCGTCCGGGCTGGGCTGGATCTGGTATTCGAGCCTGATGCCCCACTGGCTGCCGTCGCCCAACACGCGCTTGAACTGGTCTTGATCCTGCGGTGTGGTGATGACGAGGATTTCGCGGATCCCCGACAGCATCAGCACGGTGAGGGGGTAATAGACCATCGGCTTGTCATAGACGGGCAGGAGCTGTTTCGAAACGCCCAGGGTCAGGGGATAGAGGCGGGTGCCGGAGCCGCCGGCGAGGATGATGCCTTTTCGTGCCGTCACGAAATTATCTCCAATTCTTTCAATATGTCTGTGAGCGCCGCGCGCCAGTCGGGACGCGCGATGCCGAAAAATCTCTTGCGTCGTGGTGCAGTCGAGACGGGAGTTGAGCGGACGCTTGGGCGGAAAAAACCCACGAGGTGCGCAAGATCGCATGCACCCCTGCGGCGGAGCGCACGCCTTTCTCCCCTGCCAGCTTGGTGCGCCCATAGGCCCCCAGCGGCGCCGTCTCATCGTCCGGTTTCCAGGGCCGGGTACCATCGCCGGCAAAGACGTAGTCGGTCGAGATATGCACCAGAGGGATGCCAAGATCGGCGCAGGCGCGGGCCATCGCAGCGGGGGCGTCGCCATTGATTTGCGCCGCCAACGCCTCTTCTTCTTCAGCGCGGTCGACGGCCGTATAGGCGGCGGCATTGATGACGGCGCTGGGGCGATGGGCCTCGATGGCGGCGGCGCAGCCCTCGGGGTTGCTCAGGTCCGCCTCATCGCGCCCGAGGGCGACGACCATCGCTTGCCGCTGAAGCTCGGTGGCGACCTGCCCGGTCTTGCCGAAGACAAGCACGCTCATGCGTTCGTCCCCAGCCTCTGGCCGACGCCCTTGCGCCCGAGCAGGGGGCGCCACCAGGCCTCGTTGTCGAGATACCAGCGCACGGTGCGCTCAAGCCCTTCCTCGACCGTCACCGAGGGCCGCCAGCCCAGCTCTTCGCGGATGCGGGTGGGGTCGATGGCATAGCGGGCATCGTGGCCGGGGCGGTCGGCCACGAAGGTGATGAGATCGCGATAGGAGCCGCCGCCTTCACGCGGGCGCAGGCGGTGGAGAATGGTGCAGACCGTCTCGACCAGCTCGAGATTGGTCGCCTCGTTCTCGCCACCGATGTTGTAGGTCCGCCCCGTGACGCCCTTCTCGAGCACCGTGAGCAGTGCGTCGGCGTGGTCCTCGACATAGAGCCAGTCGCGGATATTCCCGCCGTCGCCGTAGATCGGGATCGGCTCGCCGGCCAGCGCCTTCAGGAGCACCACGGGGATGAGCTTCTCGGGAAACTGGTAGGGGCCGTAATTGTTCGAGCAATTGGTGATCAGCACCGGCAGCCCGTAGGTCTCGCCCCAGGCGCGCACGAGATGGTCGGACCCGGCCTTGGAGGCCGAATAGGGCGAGCGCGGATCGTAGGGGGTGGTTTCGGTAAACTTGCCGGTCTCGCCCAGCGAGCCGAAAATCTCGTCGGTCGAGACATGCAGGAAGCGGAAGCCCTCGGTCCGCCCCCGAGCCGCCCAGAAGGCGCGGGCGGCCTCGAGCATGTTGAACGTGCCGGTGACATTGGTCTCGATAAAATCCGCCGGCCCGTCGATGGAGCGGTCCACATGGCTTTCGGCGGCGAGATGCAGCACCGCGTCGGGCTCATGCCGGGCAAAGATCCGGTCCAGCGCGGCGCCGTCGCGGATGTCGGCCCGCTCGAACGCATAGAGCGGGCTTTGCGCCACCTCGGCCACGTTTTCGGGATTGGCGGCATAGGTGAGGGCATCGAGGTTCACCACCGCGTGGCCCCGCGCGATGGCGAGGCGGACGACGGCCGATCCGATGAAGCCGGCGCCGCCGGTCACAAGGAGTTT
>RFKM01000354.1 GCA_003694465.1 Alphaproteobacteria bacterium | reverse complement strand
GACGGGCAGCAGACGCAGGGGGTGCAGTTCTCGGTGGCCGAGAAGATCGCCATTGCCGAGGCGCTCGACGGGCTTGGCGTCGATTACATCGAGGGCGGATGGCCGGGGGCGAACCCCACCGACAGCGAGTTCTTCGCCCGCCGCCCCGAGACCCGCGCCACCTTCACCGCCTTCGGGATGACCAAGCGGGCCGGGCGCTCGGCGGCCAATGATTCGGTGCTGGCGCAGGTGATGCAGGCGGCGACGCCGGCGGTGTGCCTCGTGGGCAAGAGCCATGATTTCCACGTCACCACGGCGCTGGGCATCGGGCTCGAGGAGAATGTCGAGAACATCCGCGCCTCCGTGGCGCATCTGGTGGCCGAGGGGCGCGAGGCGCTGTTCGATGCCGAGCATTTCTTCGACGGCTACAAGGCCAACGCCCCCTATGCGCTCGAAACGGTGCTGGCCGCCTTCGAGGCCGGCGCGCGCTGGGTGGTGCTGTGCGACACCAACGGCGGCACGCTGCCCGGCGAGATCCACGACATCACCCGGGCGGTGATCGAGGCGGGGGTGCCGGGGGCACGTCTTGGCATCCATTGCCATGACGACACCGGCAATGCCGTGGCCGGCAGCCTTGCCGCCGTCGAGGCCGGGGCGCGGCAGGTTCAGGGCACGCTCAACGGCCTTGGCGAGCGGTGCGGCAATGCCAACCTCGTCACGCTGATCCCGACGCTGAAGCTCAAGGAGCCCTACCGGAGCGCCTTCGAGACCGGGGTGAGCGACGCGGCGCTGGAGAGCCTCACACGGGTTTCGCGCCGGCTCGACGACATTCTCAACCGGGTGCCGCTGCGCTCGGCGCCCTATGTCGGGGCGTCTGCCTTCGTGCACAAGGCGGGGCTGCATGCCAGCGCGATCCTGAAAGACCCGTCAACCTATGAGCACATCGACCCGGCCCTTGTCGGCAACGCCCGGCTGGTGCCGATGTCGAACCAGGCGGGGCAGTCGAACCTGCGCCGGCGCCTTGCCGAGGCGGGACTCGAGGTTGCCCCCGACGACCCGCGCCTTGCCGAGATACTCGACGAGATCAAGCGGCGCGAGGACGAGGGCTATGCCTATGACGGGGCGCAGGCCTCGTTCGAGGTGCTGGCCCGGCGGATGCTCGGGCTCTTGCCGGATTTCTTCGAGGTCAAGCGCTACAAGGTCACCGTCGAGCGGCGCAAGAACCGCTATGACCAGATGGTGAGCCTGTCCGAGGCGGTGGTGGTGGTCAAGATCGGCGAGGAAAAGCGGCTTTCGGTTTCGGAAAGCCTCGATGCCAGCGGCGCCGATCGCGGGCCGGTGAACGCCCTTGCCCGGGCGCTGGGAAAGGATCTCGGCCCCTACCAGGCCTGCATCGACGACATGAAGCTGGTCGATTTCAAGGTGCGGATCACCCAGGGCGGCACCGATGCGGTGACCCGCGTCATCATCGACAGCGAGGATGGCGCCGGGCGGCGCTGGTCGACGGTGGGGGTGAGCGCGAACATCGTCGATGCCTCCTTCGAGGCGCTTCTCGATGCGATCTACTGGAAGCTCCTGCGCGACGGCGTGCAGCCCGTGGCCCGGGCGGCGACGCGCCGATGAGCCTCGAGGCCTGCGCGGCGCTGGTGCGGGCCGGCGATGGCGACCGGTTCCTGGCGGCGATGGCGGCGCCGGTGGCGGCGCGCGCCCGGCTCCTGCCGCTCTATGCCTTCAACCTCGAGATCGCCCGGGCGCCGTGGGTCTCGCCCGAGCCGATGATCGGCGAGATGCGGCTGCAGTTCTGGCGCGAGACGCTGGCGGCGATCGAAAGCGGCGGGCCGGTGCCCGGGCACGAGGTGGCCGGGCCGCTGGCGGAGGTGGTGCGCGGGGCGGGGCTGCCGGTCGGGCTGCTCGACGACATGGTGATCGCCCGCTGGAGCGACCTTGCCCGCGCGCCCTTTGCCGATGTTGCGGCGCTCGAGGCCTATCTCGACGCCAGCGCCGGGGCGCTGATGTGGGCCTCGGCGCTGGCGCTGGGAGCAGGGGCCGGGCTCGAGGCGCCGGCGCGCGCCGTCGGCCGGGCGATGGGGCTGGCGAACTGGCTGCTGGCGGTGCCGGCGCTCGAGGCGCGGGGCTGGCCGGCGCGGCCCGCGGGACTGGACGGGCTCATCGCGCGGGCACGGGCCGAGCTGCGCGCGGCGCGGCAGGCCGATTTTGGCCCGGCGGTGCCGGCGCTGCGGGCGGGCTGGCGGGCTGGAGGGGTTCTGGCCCGGGCGGCGCGCCGGCCCGAGGCGATTGCCGCCGGGGAGTTGGCCGAGTCGGAATTCCGGCGCCGGGGTGGGCTGCTCCTGCGTGCCCTTACCCGGCGTTGGTGAAGCGCGCGAGCCAGATGTCGTCGCCCCCGGCTGCCGCCTCGGCGGGGGCGTGCACGAGAAGCGAGAAGCCCGCCGCCGCCAGAGCCGCCGCCGTCTCTTCGGCGCCGATCCCCGCCCAGTAGACCGGAACCCCGGCCATGCGCCGCGCCCCGACGCCGGCCCGGTGCGGGCTGGTGAAGAGAAGCGCCGCGCGCGGGGCGGCATGGGCGGCAAACACCGAAAAGACCGCGCGCTGGTCCTCCGGCGGCAGGTGGCCGAGCGAATCCCAAGCCAGAAGCAGGTCAAACCGGGCACCAAGGTCAAGCTCGCGCATGTCGGCATGCCAGGCCTCGGCTTCGGGCACGGTGGCGGCATAGAGCGTGGCCATGGCGTCGGCGGCGTCGACGCCGGACATCCGGCAACGGCGCTCGGCGAGATATTGCCCGAGCGGGCGCCCGGCGCCGCAGCCGAGGTCGAGCACCCGCCGGCCCGGGGCATGGGCGAGGGCGCGGTCGAGCCAGCGCCGCTCGATGAGCGTGCCGGGGCG
>RFKM01000353.1 GCA_003694465.1 Alphaproteobacteria bacterium | reverse complement strand
TGATGGAACGCGGCCGCTTTGCCGAGGCGGCCCGGGTCTTCCGCATCGCCTTCGGCCTCGACGCGGGCAAGACCGAGGCAATTCGCCAGAACCTCACCTTGGCCCTCGCAAAAGTCGAAAACATCACGTATGATGCCCCCGAAGACGCGACATTCGCACTGATGCGCCGCGGGCAGGGAGACTATCTGCTGCTCGCGCGCCAATGAAAAGCGGAGCGCGTTTGACGAGCAGTTGAAGGACGCAGGCAGATGCGCCAGAAATTCGTGTTGTTTCTCTGCCTTGGCGGCGCCGTCGCGCTGTCGGGGTGCGACAAGCCGATGGACCAGGCCGAGGTCGAGCGCGCCGTGAGCGGCGTCAACGTCATCGACGAGAGCGGGCTCAACGACGTGATGCTCGCCGCGGGCGATCCCAACGAGGCGGTGGCCTATTTCAGCCGGTCGGTGCAGCAGCACCCCGAGCGGGTCGATCTCAAGCGCGACCTTGCCAAGTCGCTCGTGCGGGCGCGCAAACCGATGGAGGCGGTGCGGGTCTGGAACGAGGTCGTGGCCAGCGCCGAGGCCACCGACGAAGACCGGGTCAACCTCGCCGATGCCCTGATCCGCGCCGGCGACTGGACGAAGGCCGGCGACGTGCTCGACCAGATCCCGCCCAGCTACAAGACCTTCGAGCGCTACCGGCTCGAGGCGATGGTCGCCGACTCGCGGCAAGACTGGAAAGCCGCCGACACCTTCTACGAAACCGCCGTGGGTCTGACCACCAACCCGGCCTCGACCCTCAACAACTGGGGTTTTTCCAAGCTCAACCGGGGCGATTACAAGGGCGCCGAGAAGCTGTTTCTCGAGGCGCTCACCTATGACGACACGATGTTCACCGCCAAGAACAACCTGATGATGGCCCGCGGCGCCCAGCACAAGTATGACATGCCGGTGCTGAAGGTCACCCAGGTCGAGCGGGCGCAGCTGATCTACACGCTGGCGCTGGCAGCGATCAAGCAGGGCGACGTGGTGATGGGCAAGACGCTGCTCGAAGAGGCGATCAACACCCATCCGCAGCATTTCGACGAAGCCGCCCGGGCGCTGCGCGCGCTCGAGACCGGCTCGGCCTGAGGGCGGCGGGATGAGCGCCCAGAGCGCCAGCGCGGCGCTGTGGTTCCTGCCCTTCGCGGTGCCGATCGCCCTGTGGGTGGCCTGGTCCGACATGGCGCGCATGAAGATCCCCAACAAGGCGGTGCTGGCGCTGGTGGCGGTCTTTGCCCTCGTCGGGCTCGTGGCGCTGCCCCTCGATGTCTGGGCGTGGCGCTGGCTGCACCTCGTGGTGGTGCTGGCCATCGGCTTCGTGGCCAACATGCTCGGGCTGGTGGGCGCGGGCGACGCGAAATTCGCCGCCGCCATGGCGCCCTTCATCGCCTTGGCCGACGCCCTGACCTTTGTCTATCTCTTCGCTGCGGCGCTGCTGGCGGGTTTCATCATCCACCGCATCGCCCGGCGGATCCCGGCCCTGCGCCGGCGCACCGAGGGCTGGGAAAGCTGGGAGCGGCACGATTTCCCGATGGGGCTGAGCCTTGGCGCCTCACTGGTCTTCTACCTGCTGATCGAGGCTTTCGGCGGCGCCTGACCCGGCCGGTTCCTTCGCATAGAGCACGTAGAGCGGCCCGCGGTCGATCTCGGTGAGCCTCTCGCCCGTCGCCGTGATCGCCTCGAGCATGAGCGCCCGGGCCTCGGGCCGCTCGGCGCAGGTCGGAACCAGCAGCAGATCGGCCCCCTCCCATCCGGCAAGACCGCCATAATACCACGGCGCCGCTCCGCGCAGCGGCTCGCCGGCGCCGAAGAGCCAGAGCGCCTGCAGAACGTCGGCCACGAAGATCGTCTTGCCCGCAACCTTGCCGGACTCGCGCAGCGCGCCCGCCATCGCCCCGAGCCAGCCGCTGTAGCCGAGGGTGACCTGGCAATGGGGCCAGGGATCGCCGTGCCAGACCCTCGCCTCGGCGGCGCGGCTGCCAGCGGTGGCGCCCGGCGCCAGCCCGCCCGGACCGTCGAGCGGCAGGTTCATCGGCGCGTAGAGCGCCCGCCCCGCCTCGTCGAGAATGTCTTCATGGCGGCCCGATCCGGGCACCACCGGCACGAATTCGGCCGCCCGGGCGTTGAGGTGGCGCAACGGGCTCCAGGCGAGGTTGATCGCCGAGGGCGCGGCGAAAGCGAGTGTCGCCACGGCGGCGGCGCCGGTGGCGCTGCGCAGGTCCCATCCGAAAAGCCCCACGCGCCCCGGCGCCGGGCGCAGCGCCAGCAGGAACACCCCCAGCAGCACCAGCCATTGCGGATCGTTCCCCCAGTTCTGGTACTGGACGTAGAAGAACCCCGGCACCAGCGCCAGCAGCGCCAGCCCCTCGACGGCCCGCCCGCTCTGGCGCAGGAGCACCACCGAGAGCACCAGCACGGCGCTGGCCCCCAGATAGGCCGGCGCCACCAGCATCTCGCGGAAGGGCAGGCCGGGCGCCTGACGCAGCGGCGTAT
>RFKM01000044.1 GCA_003694465.1 Alphaproteobacteria bacterium | reverse complement strand
GTCGAGGGTTCGGCGATGCGCACATGGGTGGCGGTGGCCAGTTCCAGCCCGCCGCCGATGACCGCGCCGAACATCGCCGAGACCACCGGCAGGCCGCCGAACTGGATCTGGTCCATCACCCGATGCCAGCCGCGCGAATGGCGCATCGTTTCCTCGGCATTGCGCACCTTGTGTTCGGCAAGGTCGAGCCCGGCGCAGAAATGCCCGCCGGAGCCGGTGAGCACCACCGCCCGAACCCCTTCCGGCGGGGCGGAGAAGAAGCCGTCGAGCGCGGCCAGAAGCGCGTCGTTCATGGCGTTGCGCTTTTCGGGGCGGTTCATCGTCAGGGTGGCGACGCCGTCATCCGACAGCTGCACGTCGAGAATGTCGGATGTCATGGCGCCTTGGTCCCGATTCCATTATAAATCATAATTGTTATTGTAGATACCTTTTTGCACGCAAGGCAAGACCCCGCTCCCGGGCCCGCGCGCCGCTCAACCCAGCAGGAACAGGGTAATGCTCGGGAAGATCACCAGAAGCGCGACCCGCACCACGTCGGAGGTGATGAAGAACAGCACCGCCTTGTAGGTTTCGACGATCGGAGTCGAGCGGTCCATCGCGTTGATGATGAACAGGATCATCCCCACCGGCGGGGTGATCAGCCCGACTTCGACGACGATCAGCACGAGGATGCCGAACCAGATCGCCGTGCGCTCGACGCCGATCGCATGGGCGCGCGCCTCGGTGAGGGTGACGCCCAGCGCCCGCGCCTGCTCCTGCGTGAGCTGCACGCCTTCGGATATCGCCGCCTTGATGCTGGCCAGCATGTCGGGGGCAAGCCCGTCAGGCACGCCGGCCGCGAGGATGTGCCGGGCCTCGGCAAGCTGCATCCGGGTGAAGTCGGCCAGCCCGAAATCGAGCACCGAGATGATCGGGAAGAAGATCGGGATGGTCAGCAGGATCATCGACAGGCTGTCCATCAGGCAGCCGAGGACGAGGTAGAACAGCAGGATCACCACCAGCACCGTCCAGGGGCTGAAGCCCTGGTGGACGACCCAGTCGGCCAGGGTCTGGGGAACTTGGGTGAGCGCGAGGAAACCGTTGTAGAACCCGGCGCCGAGCACGATGAAGAAGATCATCGCCGTCGAGCGCGCCGTGGCCGTGAAGCTTCCAAGAAGTTCGTGAAAATTCAGCCCCTTGCTGGCGAAGGCAATGAGGCCCGTGCCGAGCGCCCCGACGGCGGCGCCTTCGGTCGGGGTGAACAGCCCGCCATAGATCCCGCCAACGACAAGGGCAAAGACCAGCAGCACCGGCCAGACGTCGATGAGCGCGCGGATGCGCTCGCCATAGGGCACCGGCGGACGCACCCCCGCGCTTTCGGGGTTGAGCCGGACGTAGATCGAGATCGTGATCACATAGCCCAGCGCCGCCAGCAGGCCGGGGATGACCGCCGCGAGAAAGAGCTTGGCGATGTTCTGTTCGGCCAGGATCGCATAGATCACCAGCACCACCGAGGGCGGGATCAGGATGCCGAGGGTGCCGCCGGCGGCGAGCGTTGCGGTCGAGAAGCCGCCGGAATAGCCGTAGCGGCGCAGCTCCGGCAGGGCCGTGCGCCCCATCGTTGCCGCCGTCGCCAGCGACGAGCCGCAGATCGCTCCGAACCCCGCGCAGGCGCCGATGGCCGCCATGGCCACGCCCCCGCGCCGGTGCCCGAGCCAGCCCTCGGCGGCCCGGAACAGCGCCCCCGACATGCCGCCGATGGTGGCGAAATGCCCCATCAGCAGGAACATCGGCACGATCGAGAGCGAATAGGAACTGAAGGTGGTGAACGTTTCGCTTTTCAGCTTGGCAAGCGCTACGGTGAAGCCATCGTTGATGAGCCCCAGCCCGAGAAACCCGGCCAGAAACATCGCCAGCCCGATCGGCACCCGCAGGAAGATCGCCAGCATCAGAACCGGAAACGACCACAGGCCGATTTCGATATTGCTCAATGCCCCGCTCCTTCGCCGTGGGGCATGATCTCGTGCCCCGTCACCATTTCGGCCACCCGCACGATGGCCGTGTAAATCGAAACGACCGCCGCCACGCTCGCCCCCACGAGGCTTGCCGCATAGGCCCACCAGACCGGGAACTGCAGAAGGAACGTGGTCTGGTGGCGATGCATCTTGCTCTCGGTGCCCTTCAGCAGCTGGATGGCGATGATCACCAGCACCACCGCGAAGGCGACCTCGGAGATCGCGCGAAGCACCCGGTTCGTCCGCTCGCTCATCATCGAGGTGAATACATCCACCGTGGCGTGCGAGCCGCTCATCTGCGCCAGCGGCAGGAAGGCGAAGATCGTGAAGGCCATGCCGGCCTCGACCAGCTCGTAATCGCCGTTCACCGGGCCGATGCTGATCGGCCCCCATGGCCCCGGCAGCGCGAGGGCCAGCAGCCAGTCGGCCAGCCCCTTCATGTGCGTCTGCGCAAAGTCGCTGTGCAACAGCGCGTTGATCTCGCGCCCGACGATCGACAGCACGACGAGCGCCACGAGGGCGCTCAGAACCGCGCCGCCGATGATCGCCATCAGCTTCGATAATCCAAGGAAGAAGCGATGCATCCTTGCCCCCTGCCCCGATCGACGGCCGCCCGGCGGCCGCCCAGACGTGCCGCGGCGAGGCATCGGCCCCGCCGCGACGGATCTTTCAGCCCCCTCAGTGGGCGCCGTAGGTGTCGATCTTGTCCATCTCCGAGCTGCACTGCCCCATCAGCGCGCGCGCCTCGTCGATGAGCGCCTGACCGTCCTTGCCGTTGGACTTCATATCTTTGATCCACGCGGCATAGATCGGCTGCACCGCATCGTGCCATTTCTGCAGGTCGTCGCCCGAAACGGTGATGATGTTGTTGCCGAGATCGACCGCCGCCTGACGGGCCGGGCCGTCGGCGTCGGCCTGGGTGCCGCCGGCGAAGACCGAGAAGCTCAGGCCCGAGTTGGCGTCGATCACCGCCTTCAGGTCATCGGGCAGGCTTTCGTAACGCTCCTTGTTCATCGCCAGAACGAAGGTCAGCGTATAGAGCGCCGGGCCGTCGAACTCGGTGTGGTTGTGCACCAGTTCCGGCACCTTGAGCGCCGCCGTCACCTCCCACGGAATGGTGGTGCCGTCGATCACGCCCTTCGAGAGCGCCTCGGGCACCGCCGGAACCGGCATGCCGACCGGGGTCGCCCCGATTTCCTTGAGCAGGGCGTTCACCGTCGCCGAACCGCCACGGATCTTCATGCCCTGCAGGTCTTCGGGCACCCGCACGGGCTTGTTGGTGTGGAACATGCCCGGACCGTGCACCCAGGTGCCGAGGATGTGCACATCGGCGAATTCGCCATCTTTCATGTGCTCGTCGAACATTTTCCAGTAGGCGCACGAGGCCGAGCGGGCGTCGGTCATCATGAAGGGCAGTTCGAAGGTTTCCGGGGTGCGGAAGCGGCCGGGTGTGTAGCCGACCACCGTCCAGACCACGTCGGCGATGCCGTCGATCGCCTGGTCGATCAGCTCCGGCGGCTTGCCGCCAAGGGCCATCGAGGCATAGCGCTCGACCTTGATGCGCCCGCCCGAATCCTTCTCGACATTGTCGGCCCAGACGTCGAGCACGAGGCGCGGCACGTTCGCCTGCGCGGGCAGGAACTGGTGCAGTTTCAGCGTGACTTCCTGGGCAAAGGCGCCGCCGGCGGCCAGCGCCGACATCGCCACCCCGGCGGCAAGACCGAAAATCGTTTTCCGTATGGTCATGAGCATTCCTCCCTGTCGACCATCCTGTTTCCGCGCCACTCTTGCGGCCGGTCGCGGCCGATGTGGCGTTCACCTCCCCCCGCGAAGGCGGCGCGGCGCCGGCCTGCGGGCCGAGGCGCGCTCGCGCGGGGCCGATCCTCAGGCCTTACGCCTCGTTTGGCCGCAAGGCCATTCGATTCCGGCGCGCCGTCCATTGGATTTCCCGATAGGCGGAGGTGCCACGGCTACTTCGCCACGGATTCGCTTCCGGATCAAGAAACTTTTTTCGACTGCGCGGTCGGTTTTTGCGAAAGCGGGTCTGCCGGCGGCTCACTCCGCCGGCGCCGCGGCCTTTTCTTCAAGATGATCGTCGTCGGGCGCTTTCGGCAGCCAGCGCCCGACCCGGCGTGCCAGCGCCTCGGTATAGGTCAGCAGCACCGGCACCACCACCAGCGTCAGAAGCGACGAGGAGATCAGCCCGCCGATCACCGCATGGGCCATCGAGATGTTCTGCCCCGATCCGCCATGCAGGTTGAGCGCCAGCGGCAGCATCCCGAAGATCATCGCCAGCGTCGTCATCACGATCGGCCGGAAGCGGGTGCGCCCCGCGACCACCAGCGCGTCGTAAAGGTTCAGCCCCTCGCGCCGGCGCTGGTTGGCGTTGTCGACGAGCAGGATGGCGTTCTTGGTCACCAGACCCATCAGCATGATGAAACCGATGATCGAATAGAGGTTGAGCGTCGAGCCGAAGGCCAGAAGGCCCAGCGCCACCCCGACCAGCGCCAGCGGCAGCGACGACATGATCGCGAAGGGCTGAAGGAACGAGCCGAACTGCGAGGCCAGCACGAGGTAGATGAAGATCACCGCCAGCACCAGCGCCGCCCCGGCCGCCTGCATCGATTCGGCCATGTTCTGCCCCTCGCCGCCGGTTTCGACCCGATAGCCCAGCGGCAGGTCGAGCGCCGCCACCGCCTCGGCGATCGGGCCGTTGACGCTGCCGAGCTTCACCCCGTCGAGGCTGGCGCTCACTTTCACGGCGCGGTCGCGGTCGGTGCGGTTGATCTCGCCTGCCCCTTCCGAAGCCACCACCTCGGCGATCTGGTCGAGCCGGACGATGGCGCCGGTGCGGGTGGCGATCGGCAGCGCGCCGAGCACCTCGGCATTGCGCCGCAATTCCTCGGGCAGGCGCACGACCACGTCGATCGCGTCGCCCTGCGGCGAGGTCCATTGCGAAACCGTCCGCCCGCCGAGCATCGGTTTGAGCGCATCGCCCACCGACTGCAGCGACACGCCGAGGTCTGAGGCCACGTCGCGGTCGATGCGGATGCCGAGGGTCGGCTGCGGATCGTCGAGGGTGGTCGAAATATCCACCAGCCCGTCGATCGCCTCGAGGCGCGCCTTGAGGTCGGCGGCAAGGCGGGCGAGCACGTCGATGTCGGGGCCGAGAATCTTCAGCTCCACCGGCTGGCGCGCCGGACCCATGCCGTTCGACGCGCCGACGATGAACGTCGCCCCCGGAATGGCCTTGAGCACCTCGCGCGCCGGGCCGGTCAGCTCGGACGGGGTCCGCGTGCGCTCGGCCTCGGGCACGAGGCGCACGATGATCGTCGCCTTGTTGTCGCCGGAACTGGTGCCGGAGTTGATCGTCGCATAGGTGCCGACGACCTCGGGAAACTCGGCGCGCAGAAGCGCATCGACCTGCGCGATCTTCTCGGCGGTGCGCTCGATCGAGGTGCCGACGGGCGTCGAAAGATCGACCTGGAACTCGCCGTTGTCCGGCGGCGGCACGAACTCGGCCCCGACGAGGGTAAAGACCCAGATTCCCACGGCAAAGGCGGCGGTGGCAATGGCCAGCGTCGTCTTGCGGAACTTCAGCGCCTTCCTGAGAAGCGCGGCATAAAGATCGCCCACCCACATGAAGAAGGCATCGAACCGTCCGACGAGCCGGCCGATGAAGCCGCGCCGCGCCTTCGGGTTGGCGGCCGGGTCATACCAGACCGACGACAGCATCGGGTCGAGCGTGAAGGAGACGAAGAGCGAGATCATCACCGCCACCGAAACGGTGACGCCGAACTGCAGGAAGAAGCGCCCGAGAATGCCCGACATGAAGGCCACCGGCAGGAACACGGCAACGATCGAAAGCGTCGTGGCCAGCACCGCGAGGCCGATCTCGGCGGTGCCCTCGATGGCCGCCCGCCGGTGGCTCTTGCCCATGTTGAGGTGACGCATGATGTTCTCGCGCACCACGATGGCGTCGTCGATGAGAATCCCCACCGCCAGCGAAAGCGCCAACAGGCTCATCAGGTTGAGCGTGAAGCCAAGGAAGTGGATCGCCGTCATCGTGCCGATGATCGAGATCGGCAGCGTCAGGCCGGTGATCACCGTCGAGCGCCATGAGTTGAGGAACAGGAAGACGATGAACGTCGCCAGCGCCGCCCCTTCGACGATCATGTTCTGCACCGAGTGGAACGAATCGACCACCGGCTTGGCGTTGTCGCGCAGGATCTCGATCGAGATGCCGGCAAAGGCGTCGTCGGCGCTCATTTCGGCCACCGCCTTCTTGACGCGGGCGGCAACGTCGACGGTATTGGCGCCCTGTGTCTTGACCACGTCGATCGAAAGCGCGTCCTTGCCGTCGAGCATGGCCAGCGAGTTGCGCTCGGCAAGGCCGAGGCTGACCCGAGCCACGTCGCCCAGCCGGATCGGCAGGCCCGCCTTGCGCGCCACGATCACGTCCTCGAAATCGCGCAGCGCCTTCAGCCGCCCCTCGACCTGAACCGAGGTGCTGGCGCGGCTGTCGGTGAGGGCGCCGGCCGGCAGGTCCTGGTTCTCGGCGGCCAGCGCCAACGCCACGTCGGAGGCGCCGACGCCAAGCGCCGTCAGCCGGTCGGGGTCGAGATCGACCCGAACCTGCCGCGGCCGGCCGCCCACCACCGAGGCCCGCCCGACGCCGCGGATATTGGCGATCCGCTTGGCGATCACGTCCTCGGTGATCCTGGTCAGGGCACCGATGTCGAGCCGCTCGGAGCTGATCCCGATCGAGATCACCGGCAGTTCCGACGGATCGAAGCGCAGGATCAGCGGATCCTCGGCATTGTCGGGCAGGGCGGCCTTCATCTGGGCGACCTTGTCGCGCACGTCCTGCGCCGCGACCTGCGAATCGACCTCGAGATCGAACTGGATGATGATCATCGCCGATCCGGTGCGCGCCGTGCTCTCGATCGTGTCGATGCCGGCCATGGTCGAAACCGCGTCCTCGATCGGCTTGATGACATCGTGCTCGACCGCTTCCGGGGTCGCGCCCGGATAGGAGGTCACCACCGCCACCACCGGAAAATCGACATCCGGCAGGTTCTCGACCGGCAGGCGCATGTAGGAAAAGGCGCCGACGACGACCATCGCCAGCATCACCATGGTGGCAAAGACCGGCTGCGATACCGAGATGCGGGTCAGGATCATGCCCCGGCCCCCTCGAGCGCGACCTTGTCGCCCGGCTTGACCTGGGCCAGCGGCTCGGCCACGACGACATCGCCGGGCGCGAGGCCCGAGGCGATCTCGAGCACCGCGCCGCGATCCCAGCTGCGGGCGATCTCGACGCCCCGGCGCACCGCTTCGCCGTTTTCGATCACCAGAACGTAGGGGCCCTGGCCGTCTTCGCGCACCGCGCCCGCCGGCACCCCGATCGCGTTGGCCCGCGCCTCGAGCACGATCCGGCCGGCCGCGAACATGCCGCCACGCAGCTCCCCGCCCGGGTTCTCGAGCGAGACATAGACCGGCAGCATCCGTGTGCCCTCGACGGCCACCGGCGCGAGGCGCTCGACCCGGCCTTTGAAGACCCGGTCGTCAAACCCCTCGACGCGGAAATCGACCTCGAGGCCCGGGGCAAGGTCGGGCGCAGCCGAGACCGGCGCGGTCGCCTCGATCTCGAGCCGCGAAAGGTCGACCACCGTGATCAGCGGGCTGCCGGTCGAGACGAACTGCCCCGGCTCGACCGACCGCTGGGCGACGACGCCATCGAAGGGGGCGGTGACAATGGCGTTGCGCCGCGCCCGCTCGGCATTGGCGACCAGCGTTTCCTGCGCGGCCAAAGTGGCGGCGAGCTGATCTACGGTGCTGGCGGCGCGCGAAAGCGCATTGCTGGGCGAAATGCCGCGCTCGACAAGGTTGCGCGTGCGCTCAAGATCGGTCTTCGCCTGTTCGAGCTGCACCCGCGTGCCCTCGACATTGGCCCGGGCCTGGGCAAGGGCACTGTCGAGCGCGTCGGTCTCGAAGCGGACAAGCAGATCGCCCTCGCGCACCTTGTCGCCCTCGCGCACCGACACTTCGCGCACCTTCGCCGTCACCTCGGCTGAAAGCGTCACCTGCCGGATCGGCTCCAGCGAGCCGGTGATCTTCAGGGTTTCTGTGAGCGTCGCCGGGGCGATGGTCGTCACCTCGAAGGGCGCAAGCCGGACGATCGCGGCGCGGGCGGCGCGGGCCTCGGCCTCTGCCTTCGCCGCGGCGGCGGCCTCGGCGCGCTGGGCCTGCATCTCGGCAAGGCGCCCGGACTGGACGAACCAGACCCCCGCCGCCGCCAGCGCAATCACCACCAGCAGCCAGAACAGCCATCCCCAGCCGCGCCGGGGCTTCTGCCCGGCGGCCAGACGCGCGGCGTTCTGGCGCTCGCGCTTGCTCATCGCCCATTCGGGCTTGCCGGTATCAAGCATGTTCATCGTCGCCTTCTTTCTCGCCGGTCGCCGCAAATGGCCCCTGCGACCGGGTCACGTTCTCGATCCACTCGTCGAAGAAGGCCGCGCTCTGGCGATAGAAGGCGGCAAATTCCTCGACCCGCGCCCGCGCCCCGGCCTCGTCTTCGCTGAAACCGCGCGCGATGCGTTCAATCTCGTCGGCATGGGCCCGGAAGCGCTGCGCCATGCCGATGAGCGACTGCACCCCCGGCATCGGCACCGCCTCGAAGGCGTCCTGCCGCTGACCAAGCACCGCGACCCGGCGCAAAAGGCCCTTCATCTCGAGCAGCCGGGCGTTGGTGCTGGCCGAGGCCTTGGAAATCTTCAGCGCCTCGGTCATGTCGGACAGGGTGCGCGGCGCGCCCTCGACGATGAGGTAGCCCAGAATCTGGCCGGCAATGCGCGCCCCGCCCTCGGCCTGGGTCATCAGTCCGGTCTGCCGGATGAACTCTTCGCGTGCGGTTGGCATGGCGGGCGTCTAGCAGTTGCGGGCAGAACGTTCAATATGAATTGAACATTTGGAACGATCACATTGTCGCGAAGCCGCCGCCGCGCCTTGGCCTTGCCGCGGGCAGGCGCTATGCCGGGGCAACCCAAGCCAGGAGGCGCCGGACATGATGGAAATGCCCCTTCCCCTGACCCGAGACCTCGTGCTCGTCGGCGGCGGCCACACGCACGCGCTGGTGGCGCGGATGTGGGGGATGAAGCCGCTGGCCGGCACCCGGCTGACGCTCATCAACCCCGCCCCCACCGCGCCGTATTCGGGGATGCTGCCGGGCCACATCGCCGGACATTACAGCCGCGAGGAACTCGACATCGACCTCGTGAAGCTCGCCCGTTTCGCCGGCGCGCGGCTGGTGCTGGGCAAGGCCACGGCCATCGACCCGGTGGCGAAGGTGGTCACCGTCGAGGGGCATGGCGAAATCGGCTATGACGTCGCCTCGATCAACGTCGGCATCCATACCGAGATGCCGGCGATCCCGGGCTTTGCCGAACATGCCGTCGGCGCCAAACCGCTCGACACCTACACCCGCCACTGGCGCGCGTTCCTCGCTTCGGTGCGGGCCGGCGAGGTGGCGCCCGAGGTGGTGGTGATCGGCGCCGGGGTGGCGGGCGTCGAACTGGCACTGGCCTCGGCCCATGCCCTGCGCAAGGCGGTCGGGGGCGCGGCGCGGGTGGCGATCGTCGAGGCCGGCGGGCAGATCTCCGGGCGCAACCCCGAAACCACCCGCCGCCTGCACGCCGCGCTTCTCGACCACGACATCGACATGCACCTGAACGCGACCGTGGAGCGGATCGAGGAAGATGGCGTCGTCCTCGCCGGCGGGCGCAAGCTGCGGGCGCGGTTCGTCGTCGGCACCGCGGGCGCCCTCGCCCACGGCTGGATCGCATCGCAGCCGCTGCCGCTGACCGAGGACGGGTTCATCAAGGTCGACGGGGCGCTGCGCGTCGAAGGCCACTGGGACCTTTTCGCCGCCGGCGACTGCGCCCACCTCACCCGCGCGCCGCGCCCGAAGGCCGGCGTCTTTGCCGTGCGCGAGGCGCCGGTTCTGGCCCGAAACCTGCGCGCCGTGCTCACCGGCGGGGCGCCGCGCAACTGGCGTCCGCAGCGCGATTACCTGAAGCTGATCTCGCTGGGCGGGAAATCGGCCCTCGCCGAGAAATGGGGGCTGACGGTCTCGGGCCCGCTGCTGTGGCGCTGGAAAGACCGGATCGACCGCCGCTTCATGGCGATGTTTCAGGACCTGCCACAGATGGCGCCGCCGCCGCTTCCGAAGCCCGTCACCCTCGGCGTTGCCGAGGAACTCGCCGGCGAGAACAAGCCGCTGTGCGCCGGTTGCGGCTCGAAGGTCGGACCGGGCACCCTGTCCGAGGCGCTCACCGCCCTGCCCCGGCCGGGGCGCGCCGACGTGCTCACCGGCCCGGGCGACGATGCCGCGGTGCTCGCCGTTGGCGGGGCGCGGCTGGTTCTGACCACCGACCACCTGCGCGCCTTCACCGAAGACCCGGCGCTGCTGGCGCGGATCGCCGCCGTTCATGCGCTTGGCGATGTCTGGGCGATGGGCGCGCGCCCGCAGGCGGCGCTGGCCAGCGTGATCCTGCCGCGCATGGCGCAGGCGCTGCAGGCCCGCACGATCGAAGAGGTGATGCGCGCGGCGGGTGCCGTCTTTGCCGAGGCGGGGGCCGAGATCGTCGGCGGGCATTCGACGATGGGCGCGGAACTGACCCTCGGCTTCACCATCACCGGCCTTCTCGACGGCGCGCCGATCACCAACGCCGGCGCAAGGCCCGGCGACGTGGCGCTGCTCACCCGGCCGATCGGCACCGGCACGATTCTGGCCGCCGAGATGCTGGGCAAGGCCGACGGCCGGCATGTGGCGGCGATGCTGGACGCCATGGCGCGCCCGCAGGGCGATGCGGCGGCGCTCCTCGCCCCCGAGGCGCGGGCGATGACCGATGTCACCGGCTTCGGCCTTGCCGGGCACATGCTGGCGATCTGCAAGGCCTCGAACGTGGCCGGCGAAATCGACGTGGCGGCGGTGCCGCTCTACCCCGGCGCGCTCGAACTGGCCGAGGCCGGGCACCGCTCTTCGATCTTCCCGGCGAACCGTTCGGCCGCGCCCGTTTCCGGCGCCGGTGCCGAGGGTGCGCGCGGGGCATTGCTGCACGATCCGCAGACCGCCGGGGGCTTTCTGGCCGCCGTCGACGCGGCGCGGGCCGAGGCGCTCGTTGCGGCCCTGCGCGACGCCGGCCACGAGGCGGCCATCGTCGGGCGCTTCATCGAGGGCGCGCCGGGGCTGACGGCGCCGTGATCAGCCGCGCCCGATATAGGGCATGCGGTTGGCCATCAGGGTCATGAACGGCACGTTCGCCTCCGGCGGCAGAGTTGCCATGTGCCAGACGGCATCGGCCACGAGGCCGACGTCGATACTGGGCGGCGCCGGTTCGCCCGCCGCAACCGCGCGCTCGATGATGTCCTCGAGCAGGTCGGTGCGGGCATTGCCGATGTCGATCTGCCCGCAGGCGATGCCCAGTTCGCGCCCATCGAGCGAAAGGCTTTTGGTAAGGCCGGTGATCGCATGCTTGGTGGTCGTGTAGGCGGCCGATCCGGGGCGCGGGGCATGGGCCGAAACCGACCCGTTGTTGATGATCCGCCCGCCGGGCGGGCTTTGCCGGCGCATCTGCCCGAAGGCGGCACGCGCGCACAGGAACATCGCGTCGAGATTGACGGCCAGCGCCGCGCGCCATTCCTCGAGCGGGATTTCGTCGATCGGCGCCGGCGGGGTAAAGATACCGGCGTTGTTGAACAGCACGTCGAGCCGCCCGGCGCGGGCGACGAATTCGGCAAAGACCCGGTCGACCGCCTCCGGGTCGGTCACGTCGGCCGGCAGAACGACGGCGCGCGCATGGCCTGCGGCGACCTCCTCGAGCAGACCGGCGCGGCGCGCCACCAGCCCGACCTGCCAGCCCTCGGCAAGGAAGCGCTCGGCCACCGCCCGGCCGATCCCGGCGCTGGCCCCGGTTATGAGAATGCTACGGGCCATCGCTTTCGGCCTCCAGTTCCAGCGCCGCCGGGGCAACCTCGAGATCGTCGGTGCCCAGCGGCGCGGCGGGGCGGGCCAGCGCATAGCGCGTCACCCAGTGCAGGCGCGTCTCGGCCCGGGTGATGGCGACATAGGCGAGGCGCTTCCACAGCGGGATTCCGGCCTCGGTCCGGCCGGCGCGCGCCGCGGCGTAAAGATCGGGGGCGAAGACCTGCACCTCGTCCCATTGGCTGCCCTGGGCCTTGTGCACCGTCACCGCCGCGCCATGCAGGAAGGCCGCCCCCATTCTGGCCGCATAGGGGATGAAGGGCTCTTCCTCGTCCGGCTTCTCGATCTTGATGATCGAGGCCACCGAAAGGCGCGGGTCTTCGGCCCCGAAGACATGCAGGCGCGAGAAGCCCGGTTTCTGCCCCGGGCCGAGATAGACCACCTGCGCGCCCTTGATCAGCCCGCGCGCCTCGAGCTCGATCCGGCGCTTGCGGTGCTTGAGCGGCAGTTCGATGCCGTCGCAGATCAGCGGCTCGCCGGGCAGAAGCTCGCGCTCGGGGGCGCCAAAGGCGGTGCGAAAGGCCTGAATCAGCCGGATACGGGTGACATTGCGCCAGACCAGCACCGGCGAGCGGGCCATCAAGTTGGCATCGGCCCGGGGCGCGACGACGACGCGAGGGTCATTCCGCGCGGCCTGCTCGATCATCCGCTCGAAGCGCTCGAAGGTCAGGCTCTCGTCGCCCAGCGCATGGGCAAGATCGAGAATCGGGTTGTCCCGC
>RFKM01000352.1 GCA_003694465.1 Alphaproteobacteria bacterium | reverse complement strand
TTCAGATAGGCGAGGTGATGCCTGTCGATGGCGATGAAGTCGCGCCGGCGCACACGGGCGATTCCATAGGCGGGAAAGCAGATCCATTGGTAAAGGCTGACCCAGATGTCGAGCACCACCAGCGGCACGATCAGCGAATAGATGACTGGCGCGGTGAGCAGCACGCCGAGCCGCGCCCCACGCAGGAAATCGCGCCACTTTTGCCGCGCCGCCCGGTGGCGCCGACGCACCTCGGCCTTGAAGCGCACCCGCCCGCCCTCGAATTCGCTGCCCAGTTCGGCCCGGTGCCGCGCCACCTCGACCTCGATCTCGTCTTCGAGCTTTCTTGCCCTCTCGAGCAGATCCTTCAGCCGCCCCTGTTCCATCCAAGGCCCTTTCACGCTTTTGGGCGAGATTAAGGAGCGCCCGGGCGAAGGTCCAACGGAAACGATCCGTTTCCGCCACGATCGTTGCAAATGCGGCTTTCCGTGGGCACATTCCGGTCACGGGCCGCGCGCGATCCCTCCACCGATCATCTCTCCGCGCGGCCCCCTGTGAACCCGACTTTCGAACGCCGACCGGGGCGCCGCGGCAGCGCCCGGCCCCTGTCGGCGTTCGCCCGGGTTCAGAGGCGGCGCGCAGCGGCGACCAACGCCTGCCCGAGGGCGAGCCCTCCGTCATTGGCGGGCACCGCATGGTGCAGGAGCAGCGGAAGCCCGTCGAGCGCTTCGATCAGATGCGCCAGCAGAACCGCGTTCTGCATCACCCCGCCGGAGAGTGCGACCGCTTCGGCCCTGCCGCTTTCGACGAGCCCGCGCGCAACCTCGGCAAAAGCGTTCGCGAGGCCGCGATGGAACCGCGCTGCCGCGCCCGGGGTCTTCGGGGCGCCATCCGCCTGCCATGCCTGCCACATCTGCGCCGGGTCGATCTCACCGCAGGAGGAGACGGCAAAGGGATAGGCCTCTTGCGTCGTGCTTCGGGCGGCGGCGGCTTCGAACCGCATGGCCGCCTCGCCCTCATGGCTCATCCGCGCCGGGGCCATGCCGAGGGCGGCGGAAAAGGCATCGAAGAGCCGGCCGGCGGACGACGACATCGGCGCGTTCACCCCCGCCGCGATCGCCTGCCGCAGGACAGTTCGGGCGGGCGCGGGCACCAGCCTGTCGGCAAGCTCCGAAAGCCCGGCCTGATCGAGCCGGGCCAGCAGGTTGCGCCACGGCTCTCGATTGGCGGCATCGCCCCCCGGCAGGGGCGCCGGGCGCAGGTAACCGGCCCGCTCGAAGCCGCGATAGTCGCCCAGCAGGACTTCGCCGCCCCAGATGCTGCCGTCCGCGCCGAGCCCGAGCCCGTCAAGCACGATGCCCGCCACCTTGCCGCCATCGAGCGGCCAGCCGTTTTCGCCGAGCACGGCGGCAAGGTGGGCATGATGGTGTTGCACGCGCTCGAGGTCGAGCCCCATCGCTTCGCCGGCCCGCGTGGCCAGATAACCGGGGTGGAGATCGACGGCGACCACCTCCGGGCGATGATCGAAAAGCTCCCGATAGTCGGAAAGGGCCGCCTGCCATGCTGCCCAGGTTTCGGCTTCGTCGAGCTCGCCAAGGTGGTGGCCGAGCAGGGCCTGCCCGTTCTTGGTCAGACAGAGCGCCGCCTTCATCTGTCCGCCCAGCGCCAGCACCTGCCCGGCATCGGCAAAACCCTCGGGCAGGGGCAGGGTGCCAGGCACCCGCCCGCGTGCCCGCCGCAGGACCATCGGCCCCGAGGGCAGCACCCGCTCGACCGAATCGTCGAGCCGGCGCGCGATCTCGCGGTCATGCATCACGAAGAGGTCGGCGATCATCGCCAGCTTGGTGCGCGCCTCTTCGTTGCCGATGACCTGCGGCGCGCCCGAAACATTGGCCGAGGTCATCACCAAAGGCCGGTCAACGGCGGCACAGAGCAGATGGTGCAAAGGCGTGTAGGGCAGCATCCAGCCCAGCAGGTCGATCCCCGGGGCGAGGGCCTCGGGCAGGGCCTCGCCCGCTCGCCCCAACAGCACGATCGGCGCCGCGGGCTCTGCCAGCAGGCTCCATTCCTCGCGGCTTGGCGCGGCATGGCGGGCAAGCACCGCGCGCGCGGCCATCAGCGCCAGCGGTTTCGTCGGCCGGTGCTTGCGGGTGCGCAGGCGCGCCACCGCTTCGGCATTGGTGGCGTCGCAGGCGAGGTGAAACCCGCCCAGTCCTTTGATCGCGACGATTTCGCCCCCGAGAAGCGCCTCGGCGGCAAGGGCGACGGCCTCGCCCTCCAGCACCTCGCCGCCCCGCTCGGCCCAGGCCCGGGGCCCGCAGTCGGGGCAGGCGATGGGCTGGGCATGAAAGCGCCGGTCGCCCGGATCCTGATATTCGGCCCGGCAGGCGGGACACATCTCGAAAGCCGCCATCGTGGTGTTGGGCCGGTCATAGGGCAGGCCGGTAATGATGGTGAAGCGCGGCCCGCAATTCGTGCAATTGGTGAAGGGATAGCGAAACCGGCGCGCGCCGCGGTCAAGAATCTCGGCATGGCAATCGGCGCAGGTGGCCGCATCGGGGGTCACTCGCGTTTCGGCGCCGGCCGGCCCGCTGGCGGCGATGTCGAAACCTTCCGGCGCGGGCTCAGGCACGCTCCAGCGGCGCAGCTCGATGGCATCGACCCGGGCCAGCGCGGGCGCTTCGGCCCGCAGGGCGCGCTGCATCTGCGCGCAGGCGTCCTCGTCGCCGGCAATGCGGATCAGAACCCCCTCGGCGTCGTTCAGCACATGCCCGACAAGCCCTGCCCGGCGCGCCACCGCCCAGACGAAGGGCCGGAAGCCGACGCCCTGAACCTGTCCGCGCACCCGGATTTCCCAGCCTTGCATCGCGCTCTCCCTTGTGCCCTTACCTTGGATCAAAACCCCCTGCCCATGGCAAGGCGCGCTGCAGTGCCCTCCGGCGCTCCCGACTCACTTGACGGCCCGCAAAAATGCGCCTAAACGCGCGGAACGGAATTCGGGGCGCCCGGCTCGTGGCGCCCATTTGTGTTGAACAGGCAAGGCCGGGCATGCCCGGAACCGGCCCGGAAAATGAGGATGACACGATGTCGCGCGTCTGCGAACTGACTGGCAAGGGCCCGATGTCTGGCAACAACGTCAGCCATGCCCACAACAAGACCCGTCGCCGGTTCCTGCCGAACCTGAACGACGTGACGCTGATGTCCGAGACGCTGGGCAAGAGCTTCAAGCTGCGGATTTCGGCTGCGGCGCTGCGCAGCGTCGATCATCGCGGCGGGCTCGACGCCTTCCTCGCCAAGGCGAAGGATTCCGAGCTTTCCGACAAGGCTCTGAAAATCAAGAAGGAAATTGCCAAGGCGCAAACCGCCTGAGGCGAAACCCCTCAATCTCCGCAGGAACGGCCTCGCCCCCGGGCGGGGCCGTTTCGATTCTTGAACCCGCGGGCGGTCTCGGCTAACGCTGGGCCATGACGCACCGGATCGCCGCGCTGATCGCTGCCTTCGGCCTGGTTTTCGCCGGGCTGGTGCTCGCCGATGCGCGCGGGCAGGGGCAGGATTTCGGCGCCGAGCTCGTCATCTGCACCGGCGTCGGCATCACCACGATCACCCTCGGGCCCGATGGCGAACCGATTCGCAAGACCGAGCCCTGCCCGGATGGAATCGCGGCGCTGGCGGCCGTCGTTCTGGCGCCGCAGATGCCCGTGCCCGACGCCCACCTTGCCGGGCGGGTGACGATTCCCGCCGGCGCCGATCTGCGCGTGCGTCCCGAAATTACCCCCGCGGCGCGCGGTCCGCCTGAAACGGTCTGACCCTCACCCCAGACCAGATTTCAGAAAACAAACGGACCAAGGAGACTCCGATGTCCTTCAAGACCCTTCTCGCGGCCACGACGGCCGCTCTCATCGCCATGCCCGCCTTTGCCGGGCCGCAAATCTCGATCGAAAATGCCTATGCCCGCGCCGCGGGGGCGATGGCCGTTGCCGGGGCGGCGTTCTTCACCATTCGCAACACCGGCGACGAAGACGACCGGCTCGTTGCCGCGAAAAGCGATGCGGCGAAGATGGTGCAACTGCACACCCATATCGCCGAAGGTGACGTGATGCGCATGGTCGAGGTGCCCGAGGGCTTCCCGGTGCCCGCCGGCGGCACCCATGAGCTCAAGCGCGGCGGCGATCACGTCATGATGATGGGGCTGAAAGCGCCCTTCGTCGATGGCGAGAGCATCGACCTGACGCTGGTGTTCGAGAAATCCGGCCCGATCGAGATTTCGGTTCCCGTCGACAACGCGCGCGAAGACGGCGCGGGCATGTCGATGACCATGTCGAACTGACAGGCGCGCCGGGCGGGGGAACCTCGCCCGGCCATTGCCCCGGGCGCCGGTTGACAGGCCGGACCAGCCCATGAAAGGCTCTTTCATGGCCCTGAAGCGCCCGCTCAACCCGATGCCCGAGGACGTGGCCGCGCGCCTTGCCGAAAGCGGGCTTGAGGCGGCCTTTGCCGCCCGCCCGGACTACCAGCGCAACGATTATCTCGGCTGGATCGCCCGCGCCCGCCGCCCCGACACCCGCGAAAAGCGCATCCGCCAGATGCTCGACGAACTCGCCGGCGGCTGGCTTTACATGAAGATGGCCTGGCGCACGTCGCGGGGCTGAGCCACGGGGCAACCGGCTTGCGGGACGCGCCCCGGGCGCTATGGTCACGCCATGACCACGCGCATTCTTTTCGTCTGTCTTGGCAACATCTGCCGCTCGCCCACCGCCGAAGGCGTCGTGCGTCAGCTCGCCGGCGCCCGACCGGTTCTCGTCGACAGCTGCGGCACCTCCGACTGGCATCTGGGCGAGCCGCCCTGCCCGCAGATGGTGCGGGCCGCCGCCGCCCGCGGCTATGAC
>RFKM01000351.1 GCA_003694465.1 Alphaproteobacteria bacterium | reverse complement strand
TCCAGCGGGGCGCGCGTCTGGGCCGGGCGGGCCCTGTTCGTCAGTGCGAGCGCCCGCCGCCGCTGGCCGGCGGATGCGGCAGGTATTCGACGCTCGGCGTGCGCTGGGTGGGCTGCGGGTAGAGCGTCATCATCTTCAGAACCTGCTCGGGAATCTCGGTGCTGACCGGAAGCCCGAGTTCGCGGGCCTCGTCGCAGAAGATCGGGTAGTCGTGCGTCCAACGCCCCTCGCTGAGGGTGACGGCGATCTCCCGCGCGCGCTCTTCGTCCATCTTCCCGGCAAGAAGCTTCATCGCCGTCGCCTGCACCTGGGCGATCGCCTTGGCGCCCTGGTCGGCCTGAACGATCGTCGCATCGTCGATGTCGTTGATGTTCTTCTTCTCGAGCACCACCTGCAGCGAGGCCGCCGGGGTCTGGCCGAGCTGCGGGTCGATCGGGCCGAGGGTGGCATGGGGGCTCATCACCACCTCGTCGGCGGCAAGCGCGATCAGCGTTCCGCCCGACATGGCGAAATGCGGAACGAACACCGTCACCCGCCCCTTGTGGGCCTTCAGCGCAAGGGCGATCTGGGTCGCGGCAATGACCATTCCCCCCGGGGTATGCAGGACGATGTCGATCGGCGTGTCGTCGGGGGTGGCGTGGATGACGCGCAGGATCTCCTCGGAATCGTTGATGTCGATGTAGCGCATGAGCGGGAAGCCGAGAAAGCTCATGGTTTCCTGCCGATGCACGAGCAGGATCACCCGCGAGCTCCGGGCGCGCTCCATCGCCGCGATCTGGCGCTGGCGCATCCGGTCGAGCAGGCGGCGTGTGATCATCGGCTGGAAGGCCGAGAGGATGAACAGCAGCCAGAAGATGTCCATGATCGAAAAGCCTGTCGGCGTGCCCTGCATCTTTGCTCTCCTGTTACGTGCTCCTGCCAAGGTGGCACGGCCGCGCGAAATGACAAGGGGCAGACCCGCGGGCCTGCCCCCTTTCTCGTTCGATCCGACCGGCGGTCAGTTCTTTTCCTTGTCGACCATCTTGCCCGCCGAGATCCAGGGCATCATGGCGCGCAGCTTCTCGCCCACCTGCTCGATCTGGTGCTCGTCGTTCAGGCGCCGGGTGGCCTTGAAGAAGGGCTGGCCGACGGCGTTTTCCTGCATGAAGTCACGCACGAACTTGCCGGTCTGGATGTCGGTGAGGATTTCCTTCATCGCCTTCTTGGTGGTCTCCTTGGGCAGAACCCGCGGCCCCGAGACGTATTCGCCATATTCGGCGGTGTTCGAGATCGAGTAGTTCATGTTGGCGATGCCGCCCTCGTAGATCAGGTCGACGATCAGCTTCACCTCGTGGAGGGTCTCGAAATAGGCCATCTCCGGGGCATAGCCGCCCTCGACGAGGGTTTCGAAGCCCGAGCGGATCAACTCGACGAGGCCGCCGCAGAGAACCGCCTGTTCGCCGAAGAGGTCGGTCTCGCATTCCTCGCGGAAGGTGGTCTCGATAATGCCCGACCGGCCGCCGCCGATGGCCGAGCAGTAGGACAGGCCAATCTCGAGCGCCTTTCCCGAGGCATCATTGTGCACGGCGACGAGGCAGGGCACGCCGCCACCCTTGAGATATTCGCCGCGCACGGTGTGGCCCGGACCCTTCGGCGCCATCATGATGACGTCGACCCCCGGCTTCGGCTCGATCAGCCCGAAATGGACGTTGAGCCCGTGGGCAAAGGCGATCGCCGCGCCCTCGCGCAGGTTGTCATGGACATGCTTGCGGTAGGTTTCGGCCTGATGCTCGTCGGGCATGGTGAACATGATCAGGTCGCACCAGGCGGCGGCTTCGGCGATGTCCATCACCTTGAGGCCCTCGGCCTCGGCCTTCTTCGCCGAAGCCGAGCCCGGGCGCAGGGCGACGACGACGTTCTTGACGCCGGAGTCGCGCAGGTTGAGCGCATGGGCGTGGCCCTGGCTGCCATAGCCGAGGATGGCCACGTTCTTGTCCTTGATGAGGTTGATGTCGCAATCGCGATCGTAATAGACGCGCATCGGGTGCTCCCTTGGTTTTCGGTTCTGGCCGCAGTCTAGGAAAAACCACCGAATGGGGTTTGCAAAATCGCGCAGTTTTGGACTATTGACGAGGATACAATTCCAGAATTAGCCGAAAGGCGAAAAATTCATGCGCATCGACGATACCGACCGGCGGATCTTGCGGCGCCTGCAGGCCGCGCCCGATCTTGGGGTCAACGAACTTGCCGAGCTCGCCGGCGTCACCCCGGCAACCTGTTCGCGCCGGCTCGATCGGCTGGAACGCGCCGGTATCCTGCGCGGCCTGCATGCGCAGATCGACTGGGCCGCGCTGGGCTGGGAGGTCGAGGTGAGCCTGCGCTTCACCCTCGACAAGACCGACCCGCGGGCCTTCGATGACTTTCTGGAAGCCGCGCGCGCGGTGCCGGAAGTGACCGAGATCCAGACGTTTCTCGGCCGGGTGGACGTGCGCCTGCACGTGATCGCGCGCGACATGGCCCATTACCAGGCGATCTACCGCGAGAAGATCCTGACCCTGCCGCATATCGCCGATGTCGAGGCGCTGATGCAGGTCGCGGTGATCGCCGACGACCCGGCGCTGCCGCTATGACCGGGCTCGACGAGACGGACCGCGCCCTCCTCCGGGCGCTGGTCGAAGATGGTCGCCTGTCGGCCGGGGCGTTGGGGCGCCGGCTGGGGCTTTCGCAACCGGCGGCCTGGCGGCGCATCCGACGGCTGCGCGACGCCGGGGTGCTGAAGGGCAGCCGGGTCGAGCTTGACGGCCCGGCGCTCGGCTTCGGGGTGACGGTTTTTCTGGGCGTGAAACTGGCCACGAAGGGCCGGGCCAGCCACGAGGATTTCGAGCGCGCGGTTCGGGCGATTCCCGAGGTGCAGCTCGTGCACCACGTGCTCGGGCGCTACGACTACCGCCTGCGGGTCGTCGCCCGCGACCTTGCCGATTTCGAACGCGTCCTGCGGCGCCGGATCATGACCCTGCCCGGCGCCGGCGACATCGAGGCCAACGTCCTGCTCAGTGAGGAGCGCCGGCCCGGGCCGCTGTGAAGGGGGCGGGGTGGAGTGCCGGTCGGGACGGTGGACGCAGCAGGGCTTCCACCTGGGCAATGGCCTGATGGAGCGGTCCGGGGTGCAGGCGGTGGGTGACCACCGCGCCCTTGCGCTGGCGGACGAGCACGCCGGCGCGTTCCATGACCCGGACATGATGCGTGAGAGACGACTCGCTCAACCCGGTGACGCGTTGCAGGTCGATGAGAGACCGTCCGGCTTCGGGGTTTTTTGCGAGAATGCCGGCGATCAGAAGACGCCGCGGATGCGCGAGGGCCTCGAAGGTTTCGGCAAGGGACTGGTTGCTGAGCATGGGCGTTCTACTCCGTTTGGCAGGGCCAGTATCGGACGAAGTTGCCTTCCAGAGCGTTAACGAAAATGCGATTAGGGTCGGGGCTGCGCAGAGCGCGTGGAGGAGAGCCGGCGCGGCCCTCCGTTCGGCGCGTGCGCCGGTTGATTTCCGGATGAATTCGCGAAGCGAATTGCGTGCAATTGGCCGCAGAGCGTCCCCGGCGAATCCACGAATCTAGATTCGCGTGGTTTGCAAATTTGCCGCCCGGCGATCCGTCCAAAGTCTGAAGCCGCGCGAAGTTTGGACGCGGGCCAACCGAATCCTGGACACCAGATTCGCATAGGTTGTTGCGTTTCAAGCCGCCCGCGAGACCCATCGGCACGCGCGGCGCGTGGGCGGAGGTCGCAGCACGCCCGAACCCACGAATCTAGATTCGCGTGGTTTGCAACTTTGCAGCGTTTCAACCGGACGCACGCTCCGAAGCCACGCGAGGTTTGGTAGCGGCACGCCCGGATCTACGAATCTAGATTCGCGTGGGTCGGTTCTGGATTGGCGTGGGTCGTCGCGGCGTCTCATGCGCTTGCGCCGCGACGATTGAATCCGCAAAACACCGGGTCCGCGCGCCCGCATTCCGCTCGGAGTCCACGACTCCGGATGCGTGGGTTCACCCGCCCCCGGGCCGAGCGGGTTCCGCCATTCGCGCAAATGCGCCGCTGCGCCGTCCGTGACTGCCGCCTGCCAGAGGCGTCAGCCTTCCGGGTAGATCGGGAAGCGGGCGCAGAGATCGGCGACTTTCGCCTGCACCGCCTTTTCGACGGCGCCGTTCCCCTCTTCGCCGTTTGCCGCCAGCCCGTCGATCACCTCGACGATCAGATCGCCAATCTCGCGGAACTCCGCCTCGCCGAAGCCGCGGGTGGTGCCGGCCGGGGTGCCGAGGCGGATCCCCGAAGTCACCGTCGGCTTTTCCGGATCGAACGGGATGCCGTTCTTGTTGGTAGTGATATGGGCGCGCCCGAGGGCCTTTTCGGTGGCATTGCCCTTCACCCCTTTCGGGCGCAGATCGACGAGCATCACATGGGTGTCGGTGCCGCCGGTGACGATGTCGAGCCCGCCCTTCATGAGCTGGTCGGCAAGGGCCACGGCATTGGCGCGCACCTGTTTCTGGTAGGCCTTGAATTCCGGGCGCAGGGCTTCGCCGAAGGCCACCGCCTTGGCCGCGATCACATGCATCAGCGGGCCGCCCTGGATGCCGGGGAAGATGGCCGAATTGACCTTCTTGGCGATCGTCTCGTCATTGGTCAGGATCATGCCGCCGCGCGGGCCGCGCAGCGTCTTGTGGGTGGTGGTGGTGGCAACGTCGGCATGGGGGAAGGGCGAGGGGTGTTCGCCCGCCGCCACCAGCCCGGCGAAATGCGCCATGTCGACCATCAGGAGCGCGCCGACCGCATCGGCGATCTCGCGGAAACGGGCGAAATCGAGCTGGCGCGGGATCGCCGAGCCGCCGGCGATGATCAGTTTCGGGCGGTGCTCTTCGGCAAGCCGGGCGATCTCGTCGTAATCGACAAGGCTGTCCTGCTTGCGCACGCCATACTGGACGGCATTGAACCATTTGCCCGACTGGTTCGGCGGCGCGCCGTGGGTGAGGTGGCCGCCGGAAGCAAGGTTCATGCCGAGGATCGTGTCGCCCGGCTTGAGCAGGGCGTTGAACACCCCCTGGTTGGCCTGGCTGCCCGAATGGGGTTGGACATTGGCAAATGCGCAGCCGAAAAGCTGTTTGGCCCGCTCGATGGCGAGGTTTTCGGCCACGTCGACCCATTCGCACCCGCCATAATAGCGCCGCCCGGGGTAGCCCTCGGCATATTTGTTGGTCATCACCGAGCCTTGGGCCTCCATCACCGCGCGGCTGACGATGTTTTCCGAGGCGATCAGCTCGATTTCGTCCTGCTGGCGCTTGAGCTCGCCGCGGATCGCGCCGAAAATCTCGGGGTCGCGGGTTTCGAGGCTTTCGGTGAAGAACCCGGCGTCGCGAATGTCGGTCATGGAACACTCCTGTGGCATGGCGTTGCCCGACCATCTAGAGGAAAGCGCGCCGGCGCGGAAGCCCCGTTTGCGGCAACACTGCCACCATGGGCGACAGCACTGGCGCGGCGGGCAAAGCTGTGGTCTTCTGCCCGGGTCCGGCAACGAGGAAGACAGATGACTCTGAAGCTGCATTTTGCCGCATCCGATGCCCCGCTCGCCCAAGCGAGCCGGGCCGAGCTCGTGGCCCTCTACGGCGACGTGCCGCTCGAGGAGGCCGACGTGATCGTGGCCCTTGGCGGCGACGGCTTCATGCTGCAGACGCTTCATGCCAGCCAGAACCTCGGCAAACCGGTTTACGGGATGAACCGCGGCACCGTCGGCTTCTTGATGAACGAATTTCGCACCGAGGGGCTGATCGAGCGGGTTTCGGCGGCCGAAATTGCCGTCATCAACCCGCTGCGCATGCGCGCGACCTGCGTCGACGGCAAGATCCGCGAAAAGCTGGCGATCAACGAGGTTGCGCTGCTGCGGGCCGGCAGCCAGGCGGCGAAACTGTCGATCTCGGTCGACGGCAAGTTGCGCATGGCCGAACTGATCTGCGACGGTGTGCTGGTGGCGACCCCGGCCGGCTCGACCGCCTACAACTATTCGGCCCATGGCCCGATC
>RFKM01000350.1 GCA_003694465.1 Alphaproteobacteria bacterium | reverse complement strand
TGACCCGCCTCGTCATCGCCGCCCGCTACCCGGTGCTGGCCGGGGCGGTGGCGGTTCTCGCCGGGCAGGCGGCGCTGCTGATCGACGGCAGCGTGCGCTTTCGCTTCTTCGATGCGCCGGAGCGCACCGACGTGACGGCGAATTTCGCCATGGCCCCCGGCGCCACCCGGCAGGACACGTTGGCCCAGCTGGCCCTCGTCGAGCAGGCGGTGACCGATTACGGCGCGGAATTGGAGGGCAAATATGGAACCAACCCGGTGGTTCACGTCCTCGGGCAGATCGGCGGCAATGCCGGGCGAAGCCTTGCCAGCGCCGAGGACAAGGAGCCCGACCAGCTCGGCGCCGTCAGCATCGAACTGATCGACGCCGACCTGCGCCCCTATTCCTCGTTCACCTTCGTGAGCGAGTTGCAGGCGCGAGTGCCCCGCCTTCCGCAGCTCGAGGAGCTGAGCTTCCGCGGCGGGCGCTTCGGCCCCGGGGGCGATGCGCTCGACGTCGAGATCACCGGCGCCCCGGCCGAAGTGCTGAAGGCCGCTGCCGAGGCGCTGAAATCGCAGCTTTCGCAATATCCCGAGGTTTCGGCGCTCGAGGACGATCTCACCTATGATCGGGAAGAATGGAGTCTCGAACTGACCCCGCAGGGCAAGGCGCTCGGCTTTTCGATCGACGCGCTCGGGCGCGAGTTGCGCAACCGGCTGGGCGGGATCGAAGCCGCCACCTACCCCGACGGCATGCGCACCGCGGCGATCCGGGTGGAATTACCGGCGGACGAGATCACCACCGATTTCGTCGAACGGATGATGGTGCGCACATCGACGGGCAATTACGTGCCGCTGTCGGACCTCGTGACCGTCACCACCCGGTCCGGGTTCGCGACGGTGATTCGCAAGGACGGGCAGCGGGTCGTCACCGTCACCGGCGACATCGACCAGTCCGACCCGGTGCGCGCCGACGAGATCCGCCAAGCGCTCGAGGCCGAGATCCTCCCGCAGCTTGCCGAAACCCACGGCGTTTCCTTCCGGCTCTCGGGTCTTGCGCGCCAGCAGCGGGAATTCCTCTCCGATGCCGCCCTCGGCATGGGTCTGGCGCTGCTGGGCATCTTCCTGACCCTCGCCTGGATCTTTGCCAGCTGGACACGGCCGCTGGTGGTGATGGCGATCATCCCCTTCGGCCTTGTCGGGGCAGTCTGGGGCCATGCCCATTGGGGGATCCCGATGAGCATGTTCTCGGTGGTCGGGCTGATCGGCATGTCAGGCATCATCATCAACGATTCCATCGTGCTGATCGCGACGATCGACGAATATGCCCGCACGCGCGGGTTGCGGGCGGCGATCGTCGATGCGGTGTCCGACCGGCTGCGGCCGGTCTTCCTGACCACCGCGACGACGGTCATCGGCCTTGCACCTCTGCTCTATGAACGCTCGAGCCAGGCGCAGTTCCTCAAGCCCACCGTGATCACCCTCGTCTATGGCCTCGGCTTCGGCTTCGTGCTGGTGCTGCTGGTGGTGCCGGCGCTTGTGGCGATGCAGGACGATCTGGGGCGGCAGATGCGGGCGCTTCGGCGGGCGCTCTCGGGGCGCCGGGCGCGGGTTCGGGGCGCGTCGGCCCTCGTGTGGGTGGCGCTGGGGGCGATGGCGCTGGCCTTCATCCCGACGGTGGGCTGGAGGCTTGCCACCGGCCACGGCGCGCCGCTCCCCGGCCTCGAAAGCCTCGCCGGGGGCATCCCCGCCGCCGCTGGCGCCTTCATCGGCGCTTCGGCCCTGATCGCGCTGGTCGCTCTTGCTATCGGTGCGTTTCTTGTCCGCCGACCCGCCCCTGCGCGGCGCGGGTGAACGCCCCCGATCAGCGGCAGGATGGTCGAGTTGCCGCTCTCCCGGCGGCTCTTCTGGAATACAGGACTCTGGATGCGTGAACCCGCGCGCGTGGCGCGGGCCCTCCGTGCTTCCAAGGTGGCAGCCCGATCAGGAACGGCGATCGCTATTGGTCGAGCTGGCAGCCCCGGATATCGACGGCGGTGCCTTCGGCCAGAACGGTCAGCCGGATGTCGTCCCCCTTGAGATCGAACGGCCGGGCGGCGGGCGGCACGAGATCGGCGGTAATCGTCAGACCGCCGGGGCCACGTTCGACCATCGCATCGGAAACCCAGATATCGGCGCTCGGACCCTCGATCACCGCATGTTCCTCGGCGCCCAGCGCCGGCATCTCGACATGGGCATGCACGCGCATCCCGTCGGCAATCGGATCGGCGGTGCAGTCCACCCCGCCCAGCCCGGCCTCGGCCCCCGCCATGGGGCGCGACGCCAGAGCGGCGGCGATACGGGCATCCGGCGCGGTCTGCGCCGCATCGAGCACCGCCGAAACCGTCACCTGCATCGGCATGCAGATGTTGTCGCACACGCCCATTTCGAGGCTGCCGGAAAGCCGCGCCGCGCGCGCCGGGTCGGACAGCTGCACGCGCAGCGGCAGGACCAGCTCGTCATGATAGACGAGCGAGGTCATGCCGCCGGTCTCGTCGACCTCCGGAACCGGCCAGAGCGCCTCGACCGAAGCGACGTTCTCCGACCCCGACCAGTCGAACTGCGGCACGAAACCCGCCTCGCCGGGGGCGCGCCAGTAGGTCTTCCACCCCGGCGCGAGAACCACATGCAGCGCCGCGAGATGGGAAGCGGCGCTCTCGCGCCATCCGGGCAGCAGATCGACACGGGCCGGGGTGCCGGCGGCGGCGGGAAGCGCCAGCAGCAGCGCGGCAATCGCGAGAAGGGCTTTGAACGTCATGCGCGTGGTATCGCAGAGGCCGGGGCGGGGCGGAAATCACATTCACGAGACCGGGCCGGCGGCGAATTGCCGCGCTTTGGCCCGGCCGTCTTGCGTGCAACCGCCCCGCCCTGGCCTGTCGGGCGATGGGTCAGCCTCAGGCGCTCCGGCTTACCTTTGCTAGCGGTGCGAGCCTGTAGTCCGCCTGCTCGAGCCGTTGCCGAACCGCCGATGCGATGGCGAGGGCCGTCTTGCCGTCGCCATGCAGGCAGATCGTGTCGATCCGGCAGGGAATGCGCTTGCCGTTTTCGGCAATGATCGCCCCTTCCTCGAGCATTTTCAGAACCCGGCCGGCGGCAAGATCGGGCTCTTCAATCACCGACCCGGGCCTTGAGCGCGCGCGCAGGGTCCCGTCGTCCTCATAGGCCCGGTCGGCAAAGATCTCGCCCGCCCATGTGCAGCCAAGCTCCCGGGCTGCCTGTTCCTGCGCCGTTGCGGCGATCACCATGATCGTGATGTCGGGTTGCACGCGCAGCGCCGCCTCGTAACAGGCCCGGGCGATCGTCACATCTTCCGATGCCATGTTGGCCAGCGCGCCGTGCAGCTTCAGATGCCGCACCGCGCCGCCCACGGCCCGCGCCATCGCCTGCGCCGCGCCGAGCTGGTAGATGACGAGATTGGCAAGCTCCTCGCCCGAGAGGCTGATCCGCCGCCGCCCGAAGCCCTGCACATCGGCAAAGCCGGGGTGGGCGCCGATGCCGACGCCCTTCTCCACCGCAAGGCGCATGGTGCGGGCCATGGTATCGGCGTCGCCGGCGTGGAACCCGCAGGCGATGTTCGCCGAGGTCACGACGTCGAGAAGCGCCGCGTCGTTGCCCTTCGTCCAGGGGCCGAAGCTTTCGCCCATGTCGGCGTTCAGGTCGATCACCTTTTCCATGTCATGTCCTTTCCAGATCGTCGCCACAGGTGACACCGCTGATCAACTGGTAGGCCAGCAGGTCGCGGATGGCATGGGGGTCGCGCACCAGCGGCCGGACCCGGGCGCGCAACGCCGCCAGCTGCTCCTGCTCATCGCGCCAGACCGCGTCGGCCTCTTCCAGCGACACCGGCCGGAAGCGGATCGGCGCACCGGCGGGGGCCTGGGCGAGACGCGGCAGATCCTCGGCCAGCACGGTGCCGATCCGGGGATAGCCGCCGATGGTCTGACATTCGCACAACAGCACGAAGGGCGCGCCGGCGCCGGTCATCTGCACGTCGCCGGGCACGATGAAGTCGGACGCGAGGTTCGAGGCCGCTGCTGTGGTATAGCCCGGCCCGTCATGCAGCAACTCCATCCCCTGCCGGTTGGCCTGCGGCCCGCGCCGGAACGGGGTCGCGAAGAAACGCGCGCGCACCGCCGCGTCAAACAGGTCGGTTTGCGGGCCGGGCATCAGGCGGACCGTGCCGCCGGAAAAGCGGCCGGGCACGTCGAGCCGGGTGGCCGGCGCGCCGGGGTGGGGATCTTCGCCCAGCGGCAGGTCCACCCCCGCGCGCAGCAGGCCGCCGATACCCGCCGCCAGATGCGCCGAAACGCTGCCCAGAAACGGCGCCACATCGAAGCCCCCGGCCGGGGTCAGGTAGCCATATGTCCCTTCCCGCGCGCCGCCGATCGTCAGCCTCTGGCCGGGCGAGAGCAGATGCACCGCGTTCCAGGCAAGGGCCTGGCCGTCGATATCGGCGCGCATCGGGGCACCGGTCAGGGCGAGGCGCATGGGCGCGGTGGCAACGAACGTGCCACCGCTCCCGGCCATTTCGATGCTGGCGCCCGGCCGCGCGAGGCCGAGAAGGGCAGCAGCCTCGAGCAGGGCGAGGCGGTCGGCCGCCCCGCCGACCGAGACGCCCTGCCCGATCAGGCCCGGCCGGCCGAGATCCTGCAGGGTCATCACCGGCCCCGCGCGTTCGATGCGAAGAACCCCGCTCACCCCAGCACCTCGCAGCGCGCGCCGCCCAGCCCGTCGGACGCGTTCGCCAGCAGCGCGTCCATCTCGTTCTCCGAAACCGGCTCGAAGCGCAGCGCGTCGCCCTGACGCAATAGAAAGGGCTCGGCCCGCTCCGGCCAGAACGGGCGAAAGGCGCTGAGGCCCACCTGCCGCCAGCCGGTCTTGCTGGCATTGGCAAAGAGCACGATCTGGCGCACCGCGACGGTCACCGCGCCGGCGGGCACCTCGGGGGTCAGATGCGACTGGCGCGGGAAATCCCAGTTTTCGGGCAGGAGGCCGAGGTAGGGCTGCCCCGGCGCGAAGCCGATGGCCAGAACCCGCAGCTCCGCCCCGGCGATCTCGCGCACGGCCCGGGCCTCGCTGACGCCGGCCAGCCCCGCCGCTTCGGCCAGCTGCGGGCCATGACGGCCACCGAACAGCGCCGGCACGCGCCAGCGCCGCCGCGGCTCGGGCAGCGGCGCGTTCAACCAGTCCTCCGCGCCGAGCAGTTCGTCCAGCGCCGCCATGATCGCCTCGCGGGATGTCATCCGCCTCTCGAACCTCACGAGCACCGAATTCAGCGAGGCAGTCACCTCGCGCACGCCCTGTATCGCGGCCTGCCGCGCCGCCTCGGAAAACGCCTGCACCGCGCCCGAGACCTGCGCGCCGGCCGCCAGCGCAAACCGGACGATCACGGCATCGGGGCCAAGGGGCAGAAGCTCGGCCTGTCGGGGGCGCGGAGGCGTGTTCAAAATGCCGGTCTCCTCGGGCGCGGGAAATATTTCTTGACTCAATTTGCGGAACAATGACAATTTGTCAACGATATGTAACCATAAGTCCGAGTTGATCGCCGGACAAGCCAACCAGCGAAAGGGAGAGAAGACAATGAAGAGACTTGCGGCAGCCTTTGCCCTCGGGGTCGGACTGACCACCCCGGCACTGGCCGAAACCTGGGACATGCCCACGCCCTATGGCGATGCCACCTTCCACACCGTCAACATTCGTCAGTTCGCCGATGACGTGAAGGCGGCCACGAACGGGGCGCTGGAGATCAACGTCCATTCGGCGGGGTCGCTGTTCCCGCATGGCGAAATCAAGAATGCCGTGCGCTCGCGCCAGGTACCGATCGGCGAATTCTTCCTGTCGACCCTGTCGAACGAAGACCTTGCCTTCGGGATCGACAGCCAGCCCTTCCTCGCCACCTCCTATGACGACGCGGCGCGGCTCTGGGCGGCGCAGAAGCCGGTCATCACCGAGCTTCTGGCCGAGCAGGGCCTGATGCCGCTGTTCTCGGTGCCGTGGCCGCCGCAGGGGCTTTACACCAATGGCGAGATCCCGGATGTCGAGGCGCTGGCGGGCCTGCGCTTCCGCGCCTACAACGCCGCGCTCGAAGAGTTCGCGACCCTCGCCCGCGCCGCGCCGGTGCAGGTTGAGGCGGCCGATATTCCGCAGGCGTTCGCCACCGGGCAGATTCAGGCGATGATCACCTCGCCCTCGACCGGGGCCAACTCGAAGGCGTGGGACTTCGTCGACACCTATACCGCCATCAACGCCTGGGTGCCGAAGAACATCGTGGTGGTGAACAAGCGCGCCTTCGATGCGCTGCCCGCCGATGTTCAGGACGCGGTTCTGAAAGCCGCCGACGAGGCCGAGGCGCGCGGCTGGGAAATGTCGAAGGCCGAATCCGAGGCGAAGATCAAGGTGATGGCCGAGCATGGCATGACCATTGCACAGCCGAGCGAGGCACTCGTGGCCGGACTCAAGGCCATTGGCGCGCAGATGCTTGAAAACTGGAAGGCGAACGCCTCCGACGCCGCCAAGGCGATTCTCGCCGCCTATCAGGGGCAATGAGCCTCCGCCCCCGCGGCCGAGCCAAGCGCCGCGGGGGCACACGTTTGAGGGAGGGGTCATGCTGCGGAAAATCCTCGACAGGCTCTATCTGCTGTCGGGCGGCATCGCTGCCCTTGCGATCCTGTTCATCTGCCTCGTGGTCTCGGCGCAGGTCGGGCTGAACATCCTCGCCCGGATCGGCGGGGCGAAATGGTCCTATACCATCCCGTCCTATGCCGATTTCGCCGGCTTCGCCCTCGCCACAGCGAGCTTCATGGCCCTCGCCTACACCCTGCGCGCCGGCGCCCATATCCGCGTCAACCTCGTGATCACACGGCTGAGCGACAGGGTGCAATGGGTGCTGGAGATGGCGGCGCTGGCGCTGGCCGGGGCGATGTCGGGCTTTGCGACGTGGTTCACCATCGGCCTGCTGCGCGAAAGCTACCATTACGGCGACAAATCCTCGGGCATCGTCGCGATCCCGCTCTGGATTCCGCAGCTTTCGATGGTCGCCGGGCTCGCCATTCTGACCATTGCCTTCATCGACTCGCTGGTCGAGACGATGCGCGCCGGCCGGCCGCTGCTGGTCGATACCGGAACGGAGTAGGCCGATGTCCGACCCGGTGATCTTCGCAATCCTGCTGGTCATCCTGCTCGCGCTTCTGGCCAGCGGGGTCTGGGTGGCGGTGTCGCTGATGGTGATGGCGCTCATCGCGCTGGCGGCCTTCTCGAACGCCCCGGTGGGGCTCGTGCTCGCCACCACCCTGTGGGGCAACAGCCATTCCTGGCCGCTTGCCGCCCTGCCGCTGTTCATCCTGATGGGCGAGATCCTGCTGCGCTCACGCCTGTCGGAAGACATGTTCTCGGGCCTTGCGCCGTGGCTCGGCCGGGCGCCGGGGCGGCTCTTGCACGTCAATATCCTCGGCTGCGCCATCTTCGCCGCCGTTTCCGGCTCGTCCGCCGCCACCGCGGCCACGATCGGACGCATGTCGGTGCCCGAACTGATGCGCCGCGGCTACCCCGAGCGGCTGGTCCTCGGCACGCTCGCCGGGTCGGCAACGCTGGGCTTTCTCATTCCGCCGTCGATCATCCTGATCGTCTACGGCGTCGCCACCGAGCAAAGCATCGCCCGGCTTTTCATCGCCGGAATCCTGCCGGGGCTGATGCTCGTTTTGCTCTTTTCGGGCTATGTGGCGCTGCGGGCGTGGATGAACCCTTCCCAGATTCCGCAGGAAGAGGTGGATGCGGACTTCCGCACGAGGCTGCGCGCCTCGCGCCGGCTGATCCCGGTGATCCTGCTGATCGGCGGGGTGATCGGTTCGATCTATTCCGGCGTTGCCTCGCCCACCGACGCGGCGGCGATCGGCGTCTTGCTTTCGGTGCTTCTGGCCTGGCAGACCGGCGGCTTCAGCCGCTCCGATTTCGTCGATGCCCTGCTTTCGGCAACCCGGACCTCGGCGATGATCGCCTTCATCCTCATGGGCGCGGCCTTCCTTT
>RFKM01000043.1 GCA_003694465.1 Alphaproteobacteria bacterium | reverse complement strand
GGATGGCATCGATGGGCTGGATCGTGCCGCGCTCCAATCCGCGCGACCCGCGCCAGCAATACTACGCGCGCAAGGCGGTGCGGGCGGCACAGGCCTTTCTGGCTTCGGCATGACGGGCGGGCCTGCCCCGCCTCAGACCACCAGTTCGCGCGGCACCTGCTTGCCGACGTGGAAGACGCGCCGGTAGCGTTCGACCTCTTCGGCCGGGCCCATCGCCTTGTTGGGGTTGTCGGAGAGCTTGACCGTCGGGCGCCCGTCGGCCTCGACCGCCTTGCAGACCAGCGAGAACGGGGCGAGGGCGTCGCCGGGCGTGAGACCCCGGAAATCGTTGGTGAGCAGCGTGCCCCATCCAAACGAGACCCGGCAGCGCCCGGAAAAGAGGCGGTGAAGCTCGATGATCCGGTCGACATCGAGCCCGTCGGAAAAGATCAGCATCTTCTGCTTCGGGTCTTCGCCATGGGCCTTCCACCAGTCGATGGCGATTTCGGCGCTCTCGACCGGATCGCCGCTGTCGATGCGCACCCCCGTCCAGCTGGCCAGCCAGTCGGGCGCATGCTCGAAAAAGCCGCGCGTGCCGAAAGTGTCGGGCAGGATGATGCGCAGGTTGCCCTCATGCTCTTCGTGCCAGTCGGCCAGAACCTTGTAGGGCGCCTCGCGCAATTCGTCGTCGTTGCGCGCGAGGGCGGCATAGACCATCGGCAGCTCGTGGGCATTGGTGCCGATCGCCTCGAGGTCGCGGTTCTTGGCGATGAGGCAGTTCGACGTGCCGACGAAGGCCTCGCCCAGCCCCTCGGTCATGGCCTGCACGCACCAGTCCTGCCAGAGGAAGGAATGGCGCCGGCGGGTGCCGAAATCGGCAATCTTGAGGCCGTCGACCTCGCGCAGGCGTTCGACCTTTTCCCACAGCTTGGTCATGGCGCGGGCATAGAGCACCTGCAGCTCGAACTTGCCCATCGCCTTGAGCACCGCCCGCGAGCGCAGCTCCATCAGGATGGCCAGCGCCGGGATCTCCCACAGCATGGCCTCGTGCCACTTGCCCTCGAAGGTCAGCTCATACTGGTTGCCGACCCGCTCCAGATGGTAGGGCGGCAGGGTGAAGCCCTCGAACCATTCCATGAAATCGGGGCGGAACATCTGCCGCTTGCCATAGAACATGTTGCCGCGCAGCCAGGTGCTTTCGCCGCGCGTCAGGCGCACGGTGCGCACGTGGTCGAGCTGCTCGCGCAATTCGCCCTCGTCGATCAGATCGGCCAGCGGCACATGGGTGGCGCGGTTGATCAGGCTGAAGGTGACGCGGGTATCGGGCCGGTTGCGAAACACCGACTGCGCCATCAGCAGCTTGTAGAAATCGGTGTCGATCAGCGACCGGACGATCGGGTCGATCTTCCAGTGGTGGTTGAAGACTCGCGTGGCAATGTCGACCATGGCATACTCCGGGCTGTCAGGCTGTTGGAGCATGAACCGGCGGCCGAATGCAAGGGCGGTGCGTGCGCCCGGCCCCGGCCACCGTCCTCAGATCAGCTCGACCCCCGCCGCCCGCATCCTTTCGAGCGCCGCCTCCAGCGAGCCGTCAAGGTCGATCGCGCGGCAGGCCGAGAGCTTCACCCGCACCGCAAAGCCCAGCCGCGCGGCGTCGAGTGCCGACCATGCGACGCAGAAATCGGTCGCCAGCCCGACGAAGGTCAGCCGTTGCACGCCGCGGGTCTTCAGATAGCCCTCGAGACCGGTGGGGGTTGTCTTGTCGTTCTCGAAAAAGGCCGAATAGCTGTCGATCTCCGGGCGCATGCCCTTGCGCAGGATCATGTCGGCCGGCTCGAGGTGCAGGTCTTCGTGGAACTCGGCGCCGTCGCTGCCCTGCACGCAATGGTCGGGCCAGAGCACCTGCGGGCCGTAGGGCATGTCGATGGTCGAGAGCGGGCTTGCCCCCGGGTGCGACGAGGCAAAGGAAAGGTGGCCCTGCGGGTGCCAGTCCTGGGTGAAGACACGCACCGGGAAGTCGCGCACGATCCGGTTGATCTCGGGCACGATCGCATCGCCCTCGGGCACCGCGAGCGCGCCGCCGGGGCAGAAATCGTTCTGAACGTCGATGACGACGATGGCGTCGTCGGGCCCGATCTTCATCATGTCGCCTCCTTGCATGTCGCGCCGGGGGTCAGTGAAGTTACCCCCGCCAGGTCAGATAGACGATACCGCCGCGGCGCTCGAGAATCACCTTCCAGGTCGAACGTCGCTCGTCGAGCAGGCCGGCCAGATCGGCAACCGAGCCGATGCCCACGCCATTGACCTCGCGGATGATGTCGCCGAGCTGGAAGTTGCGGCTGCGCCGGGGGTTGTCGATGCCGACAATGACGACGCCATCGCCCGGGCGGCTGGTGCGCAGGCCGAGGCGGTCGGCAAGCGCCGGGGTGAGGTCCTGCACCACGAGGCCCTCGAAGGGGCCGGGCGCGGTGATGTGCACCGGCTTGCTCGAAACGCCGGCCAGGGCGGCGTCGGGCGCCACCATCTCAACCTCGACCGTGCGCTTGCGCCCGCCGCTCATGATCTCGACCGGAACCTTGCGGCCGATCTCCTGCAGCGAGAGGCGGAATTCGAGCTCGCCCGGCGCGTTCACCGGCACACCGGCCAGCGACAGGATCACGTCGCCCGGCCGCACCCCGGCGGCAAGGAACGGGCTGCCCTCGACCAGCGTGCGCACGAGCACCCCCCGCGGCCGATCGAACCCGAGGGCAGCGGCAATGTCGGAGTCCACCGGCTGCACCTCGATCCCCGCCCAGGGGCGCTGGAAGCTCGTCGCCCCGGCCTCGGCCTGAGCCACGACGCGGGCGACGAGGTTCGACGGAATCGCGAAGCCGATGCCGTTCGACCCGCCGGAGCGGGTGAGGATCTGGGTGTTGATGCCGACGAGCCGGCCGCGCATGTCGACCAGCGCGCCGCCCGAGTTGCCCGGGTTGATCGGCGCGTCGGTCTGGATGAAATAGCCCCCGGTGTTGAAGGCACCGCCGCCGCGGCCGGTGCGCGCCAGCCCCGAGATGATCCCCGACGAGACCGTCTGCCCGACGCCGAAGGGGTTGCCGATGGCCAGCACCAGATCGCCCACGGAAAGCGCGTCGCTGTCGGCAAACGGCAGGGCCGGCAGGTCGTCCGGCGCATCGGCAACCCGGATCACCGCAAGATCGGCCTTCTCGTCGGCCAGCATGACCTCGCCGTCGAACTCGCGCCGGTCGGCGAGGGCAATCCGGATCTTGTCGGCATTCTCGACGACATGGAAATTGGTGACGACAAGCCCGGGCCCGACGATCACCCCCGAGCCCAGCGCGTTCTGTTCGCGCAGGCGGCTGGGGCCGAGATCGCGAAAGAACTGCGAGAAGAATGGGTCGTTCAGAAACGGGTTGGCGCTTTCGGCAACGATCTGCGTGGCGTAGATGTTGACGACCGAAGGCGCCGAGGCCTCGACCACGGGCGCAAAGCTGAGCTGGATCTCGGCCATCGTGGCCGGGGCGCGGGTGTCCGCCGGCAGGGCGGCGGGCGAGAAAACGGCCAGTCCGGCAGCAAGGGCAAGGGCGGCGAGTTTCATCGGCAATCCTCCTGTGGCGACGAGATGGCAGGCCGGGCGCAAAAATCAACCCGCCAGCCGAAAGATGCCCGATCCCGGCGCGGCGCCGCGCATCCGGTGCGTCTCAGCGCCATTTCTTCAGGTGCAGCGGCAGACGCCGGAACACCGTGTGCAGCATCAGCAGGATGTCGAAACACAGCGTCTGGTTGCGCCCGTAGATCAGATCAAGGCGCGCCTTGCGCGGCACGCAGCGCTCGACATAAACCTTTTCGGTCTGCTGCGGCGTCTTGCAGGCGGCGAGCAGGCGTTCCTCGGTTTCGTGATAGGCGAGCGTGGCAAGGCCGGTGACCCCGGGGCGGCTCTTCAGGACTTCTGCATACAGCTCGGGGAACATCTCGACATAGCGCGGATCGGGCGGGCGCGGCCCGACGAAGGAGATGTCGCCGCGCAAGACGTTCCACAGCTGCGGCAGCTCGTCGAGCCGGGT
>RFKM01000349.1 GCA_003694465.1 Alphaproteobacteria bacterium | reverse complement strand
GGCGATGATCCACGACGGTCGCATCCCCAAAGGCGACGTCTTCTCCGTCGCCCGCCTGGCGGGGATCCAGGCTGCCAAGCAAACCGCTCAGCTCATCCCCCTGTGCCACCCGCTGCCGATCACGAAGGTGGCGCTGGAGCTCGAGCCCGACCGCGCCCTGCCCGGCGTGCGCATCACCGCGACGGTGAAAACCTCGGGCCAGACCGGCGTCGAGATGGAGGCGCTCACCGCCGTCAGCACCGCCGCCCTCACCGTCTACGACATGCTGAAGGCCGCCGAGAAGGGCATGCGGATCGAGGGCATCCGCCTTCTCGAAAAGACCGGCGGCAAGTCCGGGGTATTCCGGGCCGAGCCATGATTTCGGTTGCCGAAGCCCTCGAGGCGCTCCTTGCCCTCGCCCGACCGATGCCGTCCGAACCCGTGGCGCTGGAAGAGGCCGCCGGGCGGGTTCTGGCCGAGCCGGTTATCGCCCGGCGCGACCAGCCCCCCTTCGCCGCCGCGATGATGGACGGCTACGCGGTGAACGCCGTCGAGGCCGAGCCCGAGGCGCTCTTCAAGGTGATCGGCGAGAGCCGCGCCGGGGCGCGCTTTCCGGGCCGGGTCGGCCCCGGTCAGGCGGTGCGCATCTTCACCGGCGCGCCGATGCCCGAGGGCGCCAACCGGGTCGTCATCCAGGAGGACGTGAGCCGCGAGGGAGATCTCATCCGCCTTGGCCGACGCCTCGAGAACAGCGCCTTCGTGCGCCCGGCGGGCAGCGACTTTCGCGCCGGCGCAAGGCTCGAGGCGCCGCGCCTTCTGGGCCCGCATGACGTCGCCCTCGCCGCGGCGATGAACGCGGCCCGCCTCGTCGTGGCCCGCCGGCCCGAGGTGGCCGTCATCGCCACCGGCGACGAGCTCGTCCTGCCCGGTGAGGAGCCCGGCCCCGACCAGATCGTCGCCTCCAACGGCGTGGCCCTGAAGGCCCTGCTCGAAGGTGCCGGCGCCCGCGTCCGGCTTTTGCCGATCGCCCGCGACACCAAGGAGAGCCTGCGCACCGCCTTCGCTGACGCCTCGGGCGCCGATCTCGTGGTGACGATCGGCGGCGCCTCGGTGGGCGATCACGACCTCGTCGCGCCGGTGGCCGCCGAACTCGGGCTGGAGCGAAGCTTCTACAAGGTCGCCATGCGCCCCGGCAAACCGCTGATGGCCGGCCGCCTTGGCGAAGGGGTGCTCGTCGGCCTGCCGGGCAACCCGGTGTCCTCGCTGGTCTGCGGGCGGGTGTTCCTCGTCCCGCTGATCCGGGCGATGCTCGGCCTCGAGGCCCGCCCCGCCCCCCGCGCGCAGGCGCGCCTTGCCGAGGATCTGCCGGAAAACGGGCCGCGCGAGCATTACATGCGCGCCCTCAGCGACGGCGAGACGATCCGCCCCCTGCCCCGGCAAGACAGCGCCCTCCTCTCGGTGCTGGTGTGCGCCAACGCCCTGCTCGTGCGCCCGGCAAACGACTCTGCGCGCAAGGCCGGCGACACGGTGGATTACCTGCCGCTCTGAAACCCCACCGCGTCCCGACAAGAACCTTGACACGAAACGGGAACGCCGTTAGAACATATGCTGAACAGCCTCGTTTCCGCCTCGGCAACAGGCCGCCCGGCGGGCGGGGCAAAGGCGAATGACGCGGGCGCGGCGGTGTTTCCCCGGCCCGTTCCGACGAGGCAGGCAGGGAGGCAGGCCACATGCTCACGAAGAAACAGCTCGATCTTCTCGACTTCATTAACAAGCGGCTCCAGCGCGATGGCGTGCCCCCCTCCTTCGACGAAATGAAGGACGCGCTCGATCTGCGCTCGAAATCGGGCATCCACCGGCTGATCACCGCCCTCGAAGAGCGCGGATTCATCCGCCGCCTGCCGCACCGGGCCCGGGCGATCGAGATCGTCCGCCTGCCCGAGGCGCTCGAGCCTTCCGGGCGCGCCGGTTTCGAGCCGCGGGTGATCGCGGGCGACCGGCCCGAGGCGACCCCCGCCGCCGCCCTGCCCACCCAGACCGGCAGCGCGCTCGACCTGCCGCTGCTCGGCCGCATCGCCGCAGGCACCCCGATCGAGGCGATCACCGACGGGGCAAGCACCGTCTCGGTTCCGGGCAACATGGTCGCGGGGCACGGGCGGCATTATGCGCTCGAGGTGAAGGGCGATTCGATGATCGACGCGGGGATCAATTCCGGCGACATCGTCATCATCCGCGAAACCTCGGCGGTGGAGAACGGCGATATCGTCGTCGCCCAGGTCGAAGGCTATGAGGCCACGCTCAAGCGCTTCCGCCGCTCCGGCGACATGGTAATGCTCGAGGCCGCCAACCCGGCCTACGAGACGCGCCTTCTGCGCAAGGAACAGGTCGAGGTGCAGGGCAAGCTGGTCGGGCTTATCCGCACCTATTGAAACAAGCCGATTGAAGCAAGGCGCCGGACGCTGCCCGCCGCGGCGCCGGGCAGCAGCAGCGCAAACCCACGGGGCAAGCCTGTCCGTGGCGTCCGAGCCGTTCGCGCCGATTGCGCGTGCAAAAACGGCGCGCCCGCCCCGCCGGTCTTGCCTCCCCTGTCTGGCTGGCCCGCCCGCGCGCCCGGTTCAATCCCCGGTCCAGGGGCGGTGGCCGCTGGTCTCGGCCACCGAGACCACCCGCAGCCCGCTTGCGTCCGGCCAGAGCGCGAGGGCCCCGGTTTGTTCGAGCCGTGCGGCATCGAAAACCGTGCAACCCCCCGGCGGTTCGGGCACGTCGGTCGAGACCACCACCAGCGCCGCCTCGGCGCAGGCAGCCTCCAGCCGCCCGGCGGCGCCCCGCCCGGTCAGATGGGCGACGGTCGCGGCTCCGAGTCGCCCGCGCCGGTCGCCCCGCGCCCCCCGAAAGCCGCGCCGCGCCGCCGCTTCGGCCTGGCTCGCGCTGTCGCCGTCGTTCTCCAGCCAGACCCGGGCCGAGAAACTGTCGCCCGTCGGTTTCGACAGCGCGCGCCCCTCGGGCCCCATCACCCCGACGAGGCCGCCGCTGGCCGAGACCAGCCCCGGCGGGCGGTCCGCCTCGATCCAGAGGGCAAAGCCGAAGGCCAGCGGCACGAGGGCGGCGAGCCGCGCCCGCCCGGACAGCAGCACCGCCGCCAGCCCGCCCGCCGCGATCAGCGGCAGAACCCAGGGCCCGGGGCTTTTCACATGCCCGAGCGCACCGGGCAGCCCCGCGACCCAATGGGCCACGCCGAGAATCCAGTCGATCGGAAACTGCATCAGCCACAGCGGCACCCCCGACAGCCCGAGCGGGGCGAGCAGCGTTGCCAGCACCACCAGCGGCATCACCGCCAGCCCCATCACCGGCACCGAAAGCAGGTTGGCCAGCAGCCCGTAATGGGAAACCTGGTTGAAATGCGCCGCCGCGAAGGGCGCCGTGGCCAGCCCCGCCACCAGCGACGAGATCAGCACCGTCAGCGGCCCGCCCAGCCAGCGCGGCGGGTGCCATTGCGGCAGGTCGCGCAGCGCCGCGAAGACCGCCACCAGCGCCACCGTCGCGGCGAAGGACATCTGGAAGCCCGGCTCGGCGAGGGTTTCCGGCTCGACCAGCAGGATCACCGTCGCCGCCACGGCCACCGCCCGCAGGGTCAGCGCCTTGCGCTCGAGCAGCACCGCCCCGAACAGGACGCTCACCATGATGAAGGCCCGTTCGGTGGCCACGTTCCCCCCTGACAGGCCGAGATAGATCGCCCCGGCCTGGATCGCCAGCACCGCGGCGATCTTGCGGATCGGCCAGCGCGCCGCCAGCGACGGGACCAGCGCCAGCCCGAGACGGGCAGCGGCAAAGACGAAGCCGGTGAGCAGCCCCATGTGCAGGCCGGAAATCGCCAGCAGATGGGCAAGGTTCGCGGCCCTGAGGTCGGCAAGGCTTTCCGGCGAGAGGTAGGACCGCTCGCCGGTGGTGATCGCCGCGGCAAAGGCCCCCGCCTCGCCCGGCACCCGTGCCCGCACCGCCGCCGAGATCGCCTGCCGCAGCCGGCGCACCATCATCGTGCCGAACCCGGCCTCGGGTTCGGCCAGCAGCAGCGCCGGGCTGCGCGCATAACCCACCGCGCCAATCCGGTCATACCACGCCATGCGGCGGAAATCGAACCCGCCCGGCTCGACCGGCCCCTGCGGCGGCGAGAGATAGGCGGTCAGCGCCACGATCTGCCCCGGCGCCGGGTCGAGAAAGCCCTGCCGGCCATGCAGCGAGACCCGGACCCGCGCCGGCCGGCGTCCGGGCGGCATTCGCTCGAGGCGCACCCGGTCGAGGGTCAGGCGCGGGGCGTTGGAGGCGGAGCGGTCGACCTTCACCACTCGCCCCTCGACCGGCCCGTAATAGCGAAACTGCAGCACCGGCGCGCGGGTGAGCTCGGTGCGCAGCCCGGCCACCAGCACCCCGGCCAGCACCAGCGCCGCGCCAAGGGCCAGGATGCCGAACCCGGCGAGGCGCCCGCGCAGGAGCCGCGCCCCGGCGAGCGCCAGCCCCCCGGCCGAAAGCGCCAGCGCCGCCCAGACAAGCGCGCCGGGCTCGCGCGGGAGGGCGAAGTAGAGGCCGATGCCGCTGCCGAGGCACACCGGCACAAACAGCAGAAGCCGTCCGGCAAGGGCTTCGATGCGGCCGGACATCCGCGCCAGTGCCGTCACCCTTGTTCTCCCCGTTGCGAGCCTTTAGACACCCCGGAGCCTAGCCCGATCGTGGTTTCCAAAAGGTTAACGCCCGATGAACGCCCCCAAATCCGACCGCCCCGTCGTCACTCGTTTCGCCCCGTCCCCCACGGGCTTTCTGCATATCGGCGGCGCCCGCACGGCGCTGTTCAACTGGCTCTATGCCCGCGGCCGCGGCGGGCGCTTCCTGCTGCGCATCGAGGATACCGACCGCGCCCGCTCGACCCCGGAAGCGACGCAGGCGATTCTCGACGGCATCGCCTGGCTGGGTCTCGACTATGACGGCGAGCCGATCAGCCAGTTCGCCCGCGCCGAGCGCCACGCCGAGGTCGCCCGCCAGATGCTGGAGGCGGGTCACGCCTACAAGTGCTTTGCCACCCAGGATGAAATCGCCGCCTTCCGCGAAGAGGCCCGCGCGGCGGGGCGTTCGACCCTCTTCCAAAGCCCCTGGCGCGACGCCGACCCCGCCAGCCACCCCGACGCGCCCTTCGTGGTGCGCCTGAAAGCCCCGCGCGCCGGGGTCACGGTGATCGACGACCGGGTGCAGGGCAAGGTCACGATCCGCAACGACCAGCTCGACGACATGGTGCTGCTGCGCTCCGACGGCACCCCGACCTACATGCTCGCGGTGGTGGTGGACGATCACGACATGGGCATCACCCACGTCATCCGCGGCGACGACCACCTCAACAACGCCGCCCGGCAGATGCAGATCTACGAGGCGATGGGCTGGGAGGTGCCGGTCTTTGCCCATATCCCGCTCATTCACGGCCCCGACGGCAAGAAGCTCTCGAAGCGCCACGGCGCGCTCGGCGTCGAGGAATACCGGGCGATGGGCTACCCGGCGCCGGCGATGCGCAATTACCTCGCCCGCCTCGGCTGGAGCCATGGCGACGACGAGTTCTTCACCGACGAACAGGCGAAGGCATGGTTCGACCTCGACGGCATCGGCAAGGGCCCGGCGCGGTTCGACTTCAAGAAGCTCGACCATATCTCGGGCCTGCACATTGCCGCCGCCCGGCCGGAGGATCTCATTTCGCAGCTGCAGGATTATCTTTCGGCCGTCGGCCGCCCGCCGCTTCCGGAAGACGCGGTCACGGCGCTGACGGCGGCGCTTCCCATCGTCAGAACCGGCGTGAAGACCTTGCCGCAACTACTTGACAAGGCACATTTCATTCTCGCCTCACGGCCTCTGGACCGCGACGAGAAGGCCGAGGCCTCGCTCGACGATGTATCCCGTGGTATACTAAGAGAATTGACGCCGCAGTTGCAAACTGCTAGCTGGGAGCGCGACACGCTGGAGGCCATCCTGACCGCCGTGGCCGAATCTCATGGCGTCAAGTTCGGCAAGCTGGCCGCTCCCTTGCGCGCCGCGCTCGCGGGGCGGGCCGTAGCGCCCAGCGTCTTTGACATGATGCTGCTTCTCGGCCGCGAGGAATCCATCGCCCGGATCGAGGACGCGGCCCGATAACCCGCCTGCCACCGGCAGGCCAATGAAAGAGGACCCTGCATGGCCAAACAGACGGGAACCGCGAAACTGAGCTTCCACGACAAGGAACTCGAACTGCCGATGCTTTCGCCCAGCCTCGGGCCCGACGTGATCGACATTTCGAAGCTCTATGCCCGGGGCGGGGTCTTCACCCATGATCCGGGCTTCACCTCGACCTCGTCCTGCGAAAGCGCGATCACCTATATCGACGGCGAAAAGGGCGAGCTGCTCTACCGCGGCTACCCGATCGAGCAGCTGGCCGAGAAGAGCCATTACCTCGAAGTCTGCTACCTCCTGCTCTATGGCGACCTGCCCAGTGCCGAGGAGCTCGAGGCCTTCGAAAGCCGCGTCACCCGGCACACGATGGTGCACGAGCAGCTGACCAAGTTCTTCTCCGGCTACCGGCGCGACGCCCACCCGATGGCGACGATGGTCGGCGTTGTCGGGGCGCTCTCGGCCTTCTATCACGACTCGCTCGACATAAACGACCCCGAGCAGCGCGAAGTGGCCGCGATCCGGATGATCGCCAAGATCCCGACGATCGCCGCCATGGCCTACAAGTATTCGATCGGCCAGCCCTTCGTCTATCCGAAGAACTCCCTCGATTACGCGGCGAACTTCCTGCACATGTGCTTCTCGGTGCCGGCGGAAGACTACGAGGTCAACCCGATCATCGCCCGCGCGATGGACCGGATCTTCACCCTCCATGCCGACCACGAGCAGAACGCCTCGACCTCGACGGTGCGCCTTGCCGGCTCTTCGGGGGCCAACCCCTTTGCCTGCATCGCCGCGGGCATCGCCTGCCTCTGGGGCCCGGCCCATGGCGGCGCCAACCAGGCGGCGCTGGAGATGCTCAAGGAAATCGGCACCGTCGAGCGCATCCCCGAATATATCGCCCGCGCCAAGGACAAGAACGATCCGTTCCGCCTCATGGGCTTCGGCCACCGGGTCTACAAGAATTTCGACCCGCGCGCGAAGGTGATGAAGCAATCGGCCGACGAGGTGCTCGACCTGCTCGGCATTCACGACAACCCGACGCTGCAGGTCGCCAAGGAGCTCGAGCACATCGCCCTGAACGACGCGTATTTCATCGAGAAGAAGCTCTACCCGAACGTCGATTTCTACTCGGGGATCATCCTCGAGGCGATCGGCTTCCCGACCTCGATGTTCACGCCGATCTTCGCGCTCGCCCGCACCGTCGGCTGGATCTCGCAATGGAAGGAGATGCTGGGCGATCCGAACCAGAAGATCGGCCGCCCGCGCCAGCTCTACATCGGCGAAAAGCGCCGCG
>RFKM01000348.1 GCA_003694465.1 Alphaproteobacteria bacterium | reverse complement strand
GCTCATGCATGACAAGGCCTGCGGCCCCTTCGGCACCGTCTTGGGGCCGGAATCCGACCGGTATCACCAGAACCATTTCCACCTCGACACCGCCCGCTACCGGGGCGGACCCTACTGCCGCTAGCCGCTTTTTCGGGAAGGCCGGCGCGGTCATGGGGGCTGGGCCAGCGTGGGCATGCGTCTCGCGGTCGGGTCCGGAGGTGGCTGGGGTCCAGGACTCTTGAGCGCGTCGTCTTGAAACGAATTCGATGGCCCGGGGCGCATCGCGGCCCGGGCATGCGCCCGCCCGTCCCCCGGCGGGCGCATATGCGCCCACCCGGGCGGCCGCATGCCCTCTGTTTCGCAAATGCGTGACCCCGATCAGGGGCGAAACGCGCACGACTGCTGGATTGGGCCGCGAGAAACGCAGCGACCTGCCCAGAAGCCGCGCCATGGGAGATTCCATGACTCTCGATTTGCTTGGGCGCGGGGGTCGGACAGCCTGCCGTTGGCCCGCGCCTCAGACCTTGAGGCCGAAGGCGCGGAACCGCTCGATCAGGTCTGCCTCGACCCGGGCGCCGAGGTGGCTGATGACTTCCGAGGCGGCGATGTTGCCCATCATGCCGCAGGTTTCGAGGTCATGCCCGCCGACCATGCCCCACAGGAAGCCGGCGGCGAAGAGATCGCCCGCGCCGGTGGCATCGACGACCTCGGTCGGCACCGCCGGGCAATGCACCCGCGCGCTGCCGCGCACGATATGGGCGCCGTGTTCGCTTTCGGTGCAGACCACGGTTTCGACCTCGTCGGCGGCTGCCTCAAGCGCCGCGTCCATCTCGGTGCCATACATCGCTTCGATCTCGGCCCGGTTGGCAAAAAGCAGGTCAACATCGTCGCGGATCATCCGGGCGAAGGCGGCGTGGTGGCGCTCGATGCAGAACGGATCGGACAGGGTGAGGGCGACCTTCCCGCCCGCCGCCTTGGCCGCGCCGATCGCCTTGGCGAAGGCTTCGTGGCTTTCGGGCCCGTCGAAGCGGTAGCCCTCGAGGAAGATCCACTCGGCATCGGCCATCATCGCCGGGTCGATGTCGGACGGGGCGAGGTGTTCGGTGACGCCGAGATAGGTGTTCATGCTGCGCTCGCCATCGGGGGTGACGAGCACGATGCAGCGCCCGGTTTCCTGCGCCTCGCTGCGCGGGGCCAGCGGCACCTCGTAGCGCACGCCTTGTGCGCGCAGATCGTGCACGAAGATCCGGCCGAGCTGGTCGTCCTTGACCTTGCCGACATAGGCGGCGCGCCCGCCGAGATGGGCAAATCCGGCAATCGTGTTGGCCGCCGAACCGCCCGACATCTCGGTGGCCGGGCCGATCCTTTCGTAAAGGGCGATGCCGCGGTCCATGTCGATGAGCTGCATGATCCCCTTCTCGACCCCGTTCTCGGCGAGGAAGGCATCGTCGCAATGGCTCAGAACGTCGACCATGGCATTGCCTATGCCGACCAGCTGGAATGTCTTGCTCACGGGGTTTTCTCCTCGAAGGGGCAGAGATCGCGGATGATGCAGGCGCCGCACTTGGGCTTGCGGGCGGTGCAGATGTAACGGCCGTGCAGGATCAGCCAATGGTGGGCGTGGTGGGCATAATCGACCGGCACGTTGTCTTCGAGGGCGCGCTCGACGGCGAGCACGTCCTTGCCGACGGCAATGCCGGTGCGGTTGCCGACACGGAAGATGTGGGTATCGACCGCCTGCGCCGGGTAATGCCACCAGACGTTGAGCACCACGTTGGCGGTCTTGCGCCCGACGCCGGGCAGGGCCTGCAGGGCGGCGCGGCTGTTGGGCACCTCGCCGCCGTAGTCCTCGACGAGAATCCGGCTGAGCCGCATGACGTTTTTTGCCTTCTGGCGGAACAGGCCGATGGTCTTGATGTGGTCGAGCAGCGCCTCCTCGCCGAGGGCCAGCATCCTTTCGGGCGTGTCGGCGACCTTGAAAAGGGCGCGGGTGGCCTTGTTGACGCCGGCATCGGTGGCCTGCGCCGAAAGCACCACCGCCACCAGCAGCGTGAAGGCGTTGACGTGCTCCAGCTCGCCCTTCGGCTCGGGTTCCGAGGCGTGAAAGCGCCGGAACACCTCGCGGATCGTCTTGTAGTCCATCTGCCTGACCATGGCCGCCTTGTGCGAGATATTGCCGGCCGAGGCAAGCGCGCCCCCGGTTTTGCGCAGGAAACGGGTCGCCTGCGGGCCTTGGCGCGGAGTAGTTTCGGAGCAGAAAGGAGCCTGCCATGGAAACCGCCGAAGCCGACAGCCCCGAAGGGCGTTACCACTACCAGGTGATTCGCCGCGCCATTGCGGAGATCGACGCCGCCGGTCCCGGGCTTTCGCTCGAGGCGCTGGCCGCCCGCATGGGGATGAGCCCGGCGCATTTCCAGCGGCTGTTCTCGGCATGGGTCGGGGTGAGCGCCAAGCGCTACCAGCAATATCTTGCCCTCGACCATGCCCGCCGCCTGCTGGCCGAACGCTTCAGCACCCTCGAGACGGCCAGCGCCGTGGGCCTGTCGGGACCCGGGCGCCTGCACGACCTGTTCCTGCGCTGGGAGGCGATGAGCCCCGGCGAATATGCCCGCCGCGGCGCGGGGCTGACGATTCGCTGGGGCTGGTTCGACAGCCCCTTCGGCCGGGCGCTGGTCATGGCGACGGAGCGCGGGATCTGCGGCCTCGCGCTGGCCGAGGAAACCGGCCCCGAGGCGGCGCTGGCCGACCTCATGGGCCGCTGGCCCGAGGCACGGTTCATCGAAGATCCGGCGGCGTTGGAGGGCGCGGCGCGGGCGGTGTTCGAACAGCGCGGCACGGCGCGCCTGCACATGATCGGCGCGCCCTTCCAGATCAAGGTCTGGGAAGCGCTGCTGGCAATCCCCTCGGGCCATGTCACCACCTATTCTCAGATCGCCCGCGCCATCGGCCACCCCGGCGCGGTGCGTGCGGTGGGAACCGCGGTGGGGCGTAACCCGGTCAGCTGGCTGATCCCCTGCCACCGGGCGTTGCGCAAGTCGGGCGAACTGGGCGGCTATCACTGGGGGTTGCCGATGAAACGGGCGCTGCTCGCCTGGGAGGCGGCACGGCAGGAAGCGGCGGGCTGAAGCGGCGGAGGGCGGTGCGTGGCCGGGCGGCGGCAATCTGCCCAGCCCGGCCGGTGCGGCACCTGCGCCCTTTCGGGCCCGGAGCAATCGGCTAGACTGAGGCCAAACCTGCGGGACCAATGAAAAGGGAATCCACGATGCACGCGATCAAGGCAAAACCGCTTCTCATCCTTCCGCTCGCCGCGGCGCTGACGGTGGCCGGCTGCACCAATACCGGCCCGCGCCAGAACATCGGTGCCGGGACCGGTGCGCTGGCCGGCGGGCTGCTCGGCGGCCTGCTCGGGCGCAACGCCGGGGCGGCGGCGGTCGGCGCCGGGGCCGGCGCGATTCTCGGGGGCGCCATCGGCCAGCAGCTCGATCGGCAGGCCGGCGATCTGCGCTCGTCCTTCGGCGACGGGCGCATCGGCGTGGTCAACACCGGCGAATCGCTGGTGGTGACCATGCCCGACGACATCACCTTCGACACCGACAGCGCCCGGCTGACGAAAGCGATCCGCAAGGAACTGAGGGCTCTGGCCGACAACCTGCTGAAATACCCGAACTCGACGATCAAGGTCATCGGCCATACCGACAACACCGGCTCGGCGAGCCACAACCTCGAGCTTTCGCGTCAGCGGGCGGCGGCGGTCACCGCCGTGCTCGTCAACAACGGCGTGCCGGCCAGCCGGATCGTGACCATCGGCAAGGGCGAGAGCGAGCCGGTGGCCTCGAACCTGACGCCCGAGGGCCGGGCCCAGAACCGCCGGGTGGAAATCGTCATCATCCCCAACGGCTGAGGCCGGGCTTTTCATGGACAGCCGCCCGGCATTGGTTCTATCTCTGGACCAATGCCGGGAGGG
>RFKM01000347.1 GCA_003694465.1 Alphaproteobacteria bacterium | reverse complement strand
CCGCAAGGCCGCGCACCCCCGGGCCGAGAGCGCGCACCCGCCCGGCCGCCTCGTGGCCGAAGACCGCCGGAAGGGGCGTCGGGAACCCGCCTTCGAGATAGGAGACGTCCGACCCGCAGATCGCCACCGCCGCGATATCGACTTCCACCTCCCCCGCCTCCGGCCCGCGCAACCGGACGGTCTCGATGTCCAGCGGGGCGTTGAAGTCGTGCAGCACGGCGGCGCGGATCTCTCTCATCGGCTCTCTCCATTGCGGACAATCTCGTCGAGCATCTTGGCCAGCCGCTCCGGCGCGGCCAGGAAGGGGGAGTGACCATACGGCAGCGTATATACATCCTCCGGACCGAACCCCGCGGACATCTGCGCCTGATACTCCGGCGGGATGGTCCTGTCGGCGGCGCAGCGGATGTAGCTGCGCGGAACCATACGCACCCGTCCGGTTTCGCGCAGGGGTTCGGACTGCGGCCGCACCGCCTGCCAGACGAGCCGCCCGGCGGCATCGGCCGCCGCTTCGGGCGGGCAGTCGGCATAGAGGTTCTCGGCAATTGCCTCGGGCGCGAACCGGTAGGCCGCGCCGCCGGGAGCCATCACCAGCCGCCCGGCGAGCGGCTGTTCGGGCCATGCCCGCCGCATCATCGCCAGACTCATGCCCGGCCGGGGCACATAGGCGCAGAGATAGACGAGGCGCAGGATGTGCGCCGGGTCGATCTCGGCGGCCTGAGTGATCGCGAACCCAGCCGCCGAATGGCCGACGACGATCGCCGGCGTTTCGAGCCGGGCGAGGATCGCCCGCGCGTCGTCCTCCAGCGTCACCGCGGCAAGGGCCTCGGGGTCATCGCCCCGCCCCGGCAGGTCGAGCGCCTCGGCCCGGTGCCCCAGATCGGCCAGCGCCGCCGTCAGCGCGCGCCAGCACCACGCCCCGTGGGCCGATCCATGCACCAGCAAGAAGCGCATCAGGAAATGTGCCCGATGTCGCGCAGGAAGCCCTCGAGGGCTGCGGCATATTCGGCCGGCGCCTCGAGCGGCACCATGTGCCCGGCCCGGCGGATCAGCCGGAATTTCGAGCCCGGGATGCTCTCGACGGTCTCGCGCACGAGGTCGGGCGGGGTCGAGCCGTCTTCGCTGGCGGCAATGCCGAGGGCCGGCAGACGCAGCCGTGCGGTGCTCTCGACGAGATCGGTCTCACCGATCGCCGCCATGCAACCAAGATAGCCCTCGCGCGGCTGGCGCGTGAGCATGGCGCGCACCCCGGCCACCAGCGCCGGGCGTTCGGCGCGCGTCGATCGCGCAAACCAGCGCTCTAGGTTGGCATCGGCGAGGGCCTCGATGCCGCCCTCGCGCACGAGGGCGATCCTGTCTTGCCACATCTGTTCGGTTCCGATCTTCGCGGCGGTGTTCGAGAGCACCACCGCGCGCAGAAGGTCGAGCCGCTCGGCCGCCAGCCCCTGCGCCACGATGCCGCCGATCGAAAGCCCCACGAACACGGCGTCGCGCAGGCCGAGATGATCCATCAGCCGCCCGGCGTCGGCCACCAGATCGCCCATGTAATAAGGCCCGTCCGGGCAGGATGTCAGACCGTGGCCGCGCATGTCGTAGCGCACCACCCGCAGCCCCGGCGGCAGATGCGCGACGACCCCGTCCCAGATGCGCAGGTCGGTGCCGAGGGCATTGGCGAAGACGACCGCCGGCCCATCGTCGGGCCCCTGTTCGGCATAATGAACGACCAGATCCCCGATCTCGGCAAACTGCATCCGTGCCTCCCTTTTGCAGCGAGCATAGACCCGCCCGGGAAGGCTGAAAAGGCGGCGGCGCGCCTACAGGGCGAAATCGGTTGCCGTCAGGGTGAGCGCGCCGAAGAGAACGATGTCCAGATCGGAGTTTCCGTCGCCATCGGTATCGGCCTGAACCAGAGTGCTCCCGCTCACCTGCTCGTAGCGCAGCTCGCCGGCGGTTCCGGAAAAGGCCGCCGTCCCGACGAAGCTGAAGGCATCGTCGCCGCCCCCTGACACCGCATCGATGGCCGACAGATCAATCGTGTCGGTGCCGACCTCGAAATCGGTGATCGCATCGCTGGAATCGGCGCCGGTGCCTGTATCGCCCTCGTCGAATGCAAAGGTGTCGGCGCCATTGCCGCCGGCCAGCAGATCGACGCCCGCCCCGCCGTCGAGCGTGTCATCCCCGTTTCCGCCAACAAGGCTGTCGGAGCCGCTGCCGCCGTCGAGACTGTCGTCGCCGGCGCCGCCATCCAGCCAGTCGCCGCCGCCCTGACCCATCAGCATATCCTTGCCGCCATCGCCAAAGAGGGCGTCGCTGCCGGCGCCACCCTTGAGCGTATCCTTCCCGTTCCCGCCTTCGAGCCAGTCGCTGCCGCCCTGGCCCTTGAGCGTGTCCTTGCCGCCATCGCCGAACAGGCCATCGTCGCCGCTGCCGGCCTTGATCGTGTCCTGCCCGCTGCCGCCGGTGAGCCAGTCGTCGCCGCCCTTGCCTTTCAGTGTGTCGCCACCGCCGGCGCCGAACAGCCCGTCATCCGCTCCCCCGCCGGTGAGCCGGTCGGCGCCGCTGGTTCCGGTCTCGGTATCGGCATTGCGGATCGAGGTCACCCGCACGGTGCCGACATCGGTCCCGCCATTTACATCCGCCACCGTATAGTTGAGGCTCGTCGTGCCGCGCACGCCGCTGGAGTCGAATTTCAGCATGTCATCGGCGGTGTCACCTGCGGTGCCGCCGTCCTTTCGACTGACGCTGCCCACCCCCGGCTGATCGAAGAACAGCAGATGCGGCGAGTCGCCGTCGGCATCGGTGTCATTGGCCAGAACGTCGATCGTCACCTTGTCGCCCTTGATGACGAAGGCGCGGTCGTCGAAAGCCTCGGGCCGATTTCCGGGCGGGGCGAAAAGCCGCGCCTTGACGGCGGTTCCGTCGCCGTCCTGCGTGGTGTCGTAGGTCGTCCAGCCGACAACGAACCCGCCGCCGGCGATGGCGCTGATCTCGGGCGTGCGCTGCTCTCCGGCGGCTTCGGAATTGACCAGCAATTCGCCGCCGATCTTCGTGCCGTCGGCGGCGAAGACCTGCGCCTTGATCGCCGGCCCGTCGCCGTCCTGCGTGGTGTCGTTGGTCTTCCAGGCGATGGCGAAGCCGCCGCCGGTCAGGGCCGTCACCGAAGGTTCGATCTGGTAGTCGGTGGCCTCGGTATTGACGCCGATCTCGCTGCCGACCGTCGCCCCGTCGGCATCGAAGACCTGCGCCCGGATCGACGCGCCGCTGCCGTCCTGCGTGGAATCGTTGGTGCGCCATGTCACGACGAAGCCGCCACCGGCAAGGCCCGCGACGCTCGCCCAGCTCTGATCGGACGTGCCATCGGTGTTGACCAGAAATTCGCTCCCGACCGCGGTTCCGGAGGCATCGTATCGCTGCGCCTTGATCGCACCGGAGCTGCCGTCCTGGGTCGTGTCTTCGGTTTCCCAGACGATCACGTAGCCACCATCGGCGGTGCCGGCGATATCGGCGTAATATTGCGTGTCGGTGGCTTCGGAATTGACCAGGAATTCGGCGCCCGTGGCGGTTCCGTCCGCGCCGAACTGCCGGGCCTTGATGGCCGAACTGCTGCCATCCTGCGTGGTATCGTAGGTTTCCCAGGAAATGACGAAATCGCCGCCCGTCAGCCCGGCGACCGCCGGCCGGATCTGCGAACCCGTCACCTCGGTATTGACCAGAAACTCCCTGCCGGTCGTGCTGCCGTCGGCGCCGAAGATCTGCGCCTTGATCGCCCAGGAGTCGCCGTCCTGGGTCGTGTCGTAAGTGGTCCAGGCGATGACGTAGCCGCCATCCTCGAGCGCCCCGATCGCCGGGTAGTGCTGGTGCGTCGTCGCCTCGGTGTTGACGAGGAACTCGGTGCCGACGGCATTGCCCTCGTCATCGTAGGCCTGTGCCTTCACCGCGTATCCGCTGCCATCCTGCGTGGAGTCCTGGGTATACCAGGTGACGACGTATCCGCCGCCGGAAAGGGCGGTGATGCCGCCGATGAACTGGTTGGACGTGGTCTCGGTGTTGACCAGATATTCGGGCCCGGTGGCGGCGAAAGAAGAAGAACTCGGCATGACGGCACTGCTCCTGAAACGACAGTTGACGCTGCCGCCATGATAGCGCGCACCGGACCTCGTTCAACGATGGCGATTTCTTGCGCAGGAACCCGCCGCCCCGCACAGCCGAGGGCCGGCTTGGCCGAGGGCGTTGGCGACCCCTGAAGGACTCGAACCCTCAACCTGCGGATTAGAAGTCCGCTGCTCTATCCAGTTGAGCTAAGGGGCCGCTGCCGCAGAGCAATAGCCCCCCGGCTCGCCCCCTTGCAAGGGCTAACGGGCTGCCGGTCAGGCGTTGTTCCGGATCATCCGGGCAATCACCCAGGCAACCGGAATTCCGACGACGAATCCGGCCAGCGCCGAATAGACGACCGGCTGGGCAGTGGTCAGGCCAATGGTCAGAACGGCCACCATGAAGATGCCGGCCAGGGTGACTCCGGCAAGGATGTAAACGATCAGAAAAAGGCCCATCGTATTCGTCTCCCGTTCAGGCGCGCTTCGCCGGAAATCTGAACGGGAGATATGCCTTTCGCCTTGATCCAGATCAGACCGATTTCATTTCATCCGCCGGGCGACGACGAGCGCGATCGGCCAGCTCACCGCATAACCGGCAACGGCCGCCCCGAGGAGCGGCCAGAGGCCCGTCACGCCGACAACCAGCGCGACGACGACGAAGACAAAGGCCAGAGTCGAGCCGATCATCGAGCCCAGAAACATCACAAGGCGTGTCATGATTCCGGCCGGCGCATCCGCATCAGCACATCCGACTTCAGGATGAAATGCTGGTAGAGCGCCCCGGCCACATGCAGCCCCGCCACCGCCAGAAGCCAGTTCTGGATGATCTCGTGCACATCGCCCATCCAGCGGATTTCGCCGAACCAGGCGATTGCCCCGGCGATCGGGACGAGGAACATCAGCGTGTAAAGCGCGTGGTGCGTGCCGATGGCGATGCGCTGCAGGAGGGGAGATTCGTTTTCCGGCAGGGGGGGCGAGCCCCGGCGCAGCTTGATGGCAAAGCGGATCGCCGCCAGCGCCAGCACCGTGAGGCCGCCGAAAATGTGCGCCGCCACGAGCGGGGTCTGGGTGAACGTGCCGGTGCGCATCAGGGAGCGGAACGCTTCCTTGATCGGGTCTTCGTTGAGAAACATCGCGGCGAGAAGAATCACGGTCAGCCAGTGAAGCGCGATCTGGAGGCGGGAATAGCCCTTGGGCTTGGTCATCGTCGGTCCTCTATATGCAGGGTTTGGAATTCATTTGCGCCTTGAACGCGGCAGATGGGGCGTTCCGTCGCGAATTTCAATGCGTCATTTCTTCTTCACGAATTTGGTCAGAATGACGATCCGCTGGCCCTCGACCCGGCCCTCGATCTGCTCGGGATTGTCGGCAACAAGGCTGATGCCGCGCACCGCCGTGCCGCGCTTGGCGGTAAAGCCGGCGCCCTTCACGGGCAGATCCTTGATGAGCACCACGGTATCGCCGGCATTCAGGGGCGCGCCGTTGCTGTCCTTGTGCTGGGTTGCGGCGGGCACGTTCTCGGCCCAGGCGCGGGTTTCGTCATCGAGATAGACCTGGTCGGCAAGATCGCGCGCCCAGCCCTCGTCGGAAAGCCGGCCCAGCATCCGCACCGCCAGAACCTGCGCCGCCGGGTTTTCATCCCAGATCGCGGTGGCCAGCCCGCGCCAGTGGGCGGGGTCGGGCGTGCCCTCGATCTGTTCGGCGCAGGTGGCGCAGATTTCGGCCGTCGCATCGGCCGGACCACCGGGAACGGGGTGAGAAACGAGGGGCGCATCGGCGCCGCACAGCGGGCAGGTCATGGGGGTCTCCTTCGGTTTCCAGCGCGCATAGGCGCATTTTTCACCGCCGGCAAGCCCGCCGCCGCAATGCCGGCCCGTGGCTGGTGGACTTGTCGGCGCGCTGTGTCCATTCTGCCCGCGACGTGCCAACGCCGAGGTGAACCGCCATGTTCGAACAGCTCCCAGACCTGCCCGAAGACAAGATCATCGCCCTGATGGCCGCCTTCCGCGCCGACCCGAGACCCGGCAAGAT
>RFKM01000346.1 GCA_003694465.1 Alphaproteobacteria bacterium | reverse complement strand
TGGATCCTTTCGCGGATGCGGCCCGACGCGCTGCCGCTTCTGCCCGAAGAGCCGAAGCGCAAGGGCCTTTTTGCGCGCCTGAAGGCCTAGCCGCCGGCGACGCGAGCGGCTAGACCCCGGCCATGACATTCGAGATCTTCCTTGTCGCGCCGCCGGGGCTGGAGCCCTTTCTTGCCGACGAAGCACGCGAGGCGGGCTTTTCGGTGCGCGGCACCGAGCCCGGCGGCGTCATTCTGCAGGGCGGCTGGCCCGATGTCTGGCGCGCCAACCTGACCCTGCGCGGGGCGAGCCGGGTTCTGGCGCGCATCGGCGCCTTTCGGGCCTTCCACCTTGCCCAGCTCGACAAGCGCGCCCGCCGGTTCGACTGGGGGGCGGTGCTGCCCAAGGGGCTGGCGGTGCGGGTCGAGGTGAGCACGAAACGCTCGAAGATCTACCATGCCGGCGCCGCCCGGCAGCGGATCGAACGCGCGCTGGTCGAGGGACTGGGCGCGACCATCGCCGCCGACGCGCCGGTGCAGATCAAGGCCCGGATCGACGACAACCTCGTGACCCTGAGCCTCGATACTTCGGGCGAAAGCCTGCACAAGCGCGGCCACAAGCTCTTTACCGGCAAGGCGCCGATGCGCGAGACGCTGGCGGCGCTCATCCTGCGGGCCGCCGGGTTTGACGGAACCGAGCCGCTGATCGACCCGATGTGCGGCTCGGGCACCTTCGTCATCGAGGCGGCCGAGATTGCCGCCGGGTTGCTGCCGGGGCGCGACCGGCACTTTGCCTTCGAACAGCTTGCCAGTTTCGACCCGGACGCCTTCGCGGCCATGAAGGCGGTGCCGGCGCGGGAGCCGCGTTTCCGGCCGCTCGGATTCGACAGGGATGCCGGCGCCGTGAAAGGCGCGGCGGAGAATGCCGAACGCGCCGGGGTGAGCGATTTCGTCCGCTTCGCCCGCGCCCCGGTGAGCGCGCTGGAACGGCCCGACGGCCCGCCCGGCCTCGTCGTCGTCAACCCGCCCTATGGCGGCCGGATCGGCCAGCGCAAGCTGCTCTTTGCCCTTTATGGGTCGCTCGGCGAGGTGCTGAGGGCGCGCTTCGCCGGCTGGCGCGTGGCGCTCGTCACCGACGATGGCGGGCTGGCCAAGGCCACCGGGCTGCCGTTTCTGCCCCCCGGCCCGCCGATCGCGCACGGCGGACTGAAGGTCAGGCTCTACCAGACCGGGGCGCTCTGAACCCGCTCAGATATCGAGATTGCCGACGCTCAGCGCGTTTTTCTGGATGAACGCGCGGCGCGGTTCGACGACATCGCCCATCAGCTTGGTGAACAGATCGTCCGCCTCGGCGAAATCGTCCACCCGCACTTGCAGTAGGGTGCGGGCCTCCGGGTCGAGCGTGGTTTCCCACAGCTGCTCGGGGTTCATCTCGCCCAGACCCTTGTAGCGCTGCAAGGTGAGGCCCTTTTCGCCCTCGGCCAGAACCGCGCGGAGCAGATCGGTCGGGCCATGGACCAGCACGTCGCGTTCCTTGCGGGCCAGATGCGAGGGCTCGCGGTAATGCGCGCGCGTCTCGCCCACCACCGACGCGAGGCGCCGACCCTCGCCCGAGCGCAGGATGGCGCCGTCGAGGGTGCGCACCTCTTCGACGCCGCGCAGAACCCGGGCCAGACGAATGCCCTTGTCCTGCGTGATCCGGCCCTGCCAGCCGCGCTCGTATTCGACGGCCACGGCGTCGAGCCGGCGGGCAACCGCATCGGCCACGCCCTGCAGGTCGGCATCGGCAGCGCCCGGGTCGAACGCCCCGGCCAGCGCCGCCTGTTCGAGAATCGGGCGCGGGTAATGGGTCGGGAAGGCATCGAGGATGCGCTTGACCTGCCGGGCGTTCTCGACCACGCGCATCAGGTCGGCACCGGCGATTTCCTCGCCATTGTTGAGCCGCAGCACCGCCCCTTCGATGCCCTGCTGGATGAGGTAGTCCTCGAGCGCGGGCTGGTCCTTGATATAGACCTCCGAGCGCCCGCGGGTGACCTTGTAGAGCGGCGGCTGGGCGATGTAGAGATAGCCCCCCTCGATCAGCTCCGGCATCTGGCGGAAGAAGAAGGTCAGCAGCAGGGTGCGGATATGGGCGCCGTCGACATCGGCGTCGGTCATGATGATGACCTTGTGATAGCGCAGCTTGGAAATGTCGAACTCGTCGCGCCCGATACCCGTGCCCAGCGCCGTGATCAGCGTGCCGATCTCCTGGCTCGAGAGCATCCTGTCGAACCGCGCCCGCTCGACGTTGAGGATCTTGCCCCGCAGCGGCAGCACCGCCTGATTGTGGCGCGAACGCCCCTGCTTGGCCGACCCGCCGGCCGAATCGCCCTCGACGAGAAACAGCTCGCGCAGGGCCGGGTCTTTCTCCTGGCAATCGGCGAGCTTGCCGGGCAGGTTGGCCACGTCGAGCGCCGATTTCTTGCGCGTCATCTCCCGGGCCTTGCGCGCCGCCTCGCGGGCCTGCGCCGCCTCGATGATCTTGCCGACGATGGTCTTCGCCTCGTTCGGATGTTCCTCGAACCACTCGCCGAGCTTCTCGTTGACGAGGTTCTCCACCGCCGGGCGCACTTCCGAGGAAACCAGCTTGTCTTTCGTCTGGCTCGAGAACTTCGGGTCGGGCACCTTCACGGAAAGAACCGCCGTCAGCCCCTCGCGGGCATCGTCGCCGGTGAAGTTGATCTTCTCGCGCCGGGCGATGCCCGAAGAGTTGGCATAAAGGTTGATCGAGCGCGTCAGGGCGCTGCGGAACCCGGCCAGATGCGTGCCCCCGTCGCGCTGCGGAATGTTGTTGGTGAAGGGCAGAACCGTCTCGTGGTAGCTGTCGTTCCACCACATCGCCAGCTCGACGACGATGCCGTCGCGCTCACCGCTCATGTAGATCGGCGCCTCGATCAGCGGCTGCTTGTGCCGATCGATATATTTGACGAACTCCATCACCCCGCCTTCGTAATGCAGATCGACATGCAGCTTCTCGGCCGGGCGCTCGTCTTCGAGCACGATGCGCACCCCGGAGTTGAGGAAGGCCAGCTCGCGCAGGCGGTTTTCGAGCGTCTTGAACTGGTAATCGAGGTTGGAAAACGTCTCGGTCGAGGCAAGGAAGCGCACCCGCGTGCCCTTTCGGCCGCCGGCATCGCCGACGACGTGCAGGTGCTCGGTGCATTCACCATGCTCGAAGCGGGCGAAATGTTCCTTTCCGTCGCGCCAGATCGTCAGCTCCAGCCAGTCCGACAGCGCGTTCACCACCGAAACGCCCACCCCGTGCAGGCCGCCGGAGACCTTGTAGGAATTCTGGTCGAATTTCCCGCCGGCGTGCAGCTGGGTCATGATCACCTCGGCGGCGCTCACCCCCTCTTCGGGGTGAATGTCGACGGGAATCCCCCGGCCATTGTCGGTGACCGAAACGCTGCTGTCGGCATGGATGACCACGCTCACCGCATCGGCATGACCGGCCAGCGCCTCGTCGATGCCGTTGTCGACGACCTCATAGACCATGTGATGCAGGCCCGAGCCATCGTCGGTGTCGCCGATATACATGCCGGGGCGCTTGCGAACCGCCTCCAACCCCTTGAGAACCTTGATGGAATCGGCACCGTATTCGGTGCCCTTTCCTGCGCTTTCGGCCATGCGGAAATCCCTCGTGACTGGTGCACATCTTATAGGGTGTTTCGGGGGGGTTTGCCAGCATTCCCCACAAGATTTGGTGTCAGATGACGAGGATCATCAGCCCGACGCCGATCATCAGGAAACCGGCCAGAACGTTGATCCGCCAGAGCGCCTTCGGCCCGGTCAGAAGCCCGCGCGCGCGCCCCACGGCAAGGGCAAGCGCGAGGTTGCCGGTCATCGGAATCGCGAAGGAGATCGTGGCGATCAGTGCCATGTCGGCCAGGGTGACGTGGGCCAGATCGAAAAACCCCGGCAGGAACCCCATGTAGAACAGAACCGCCTTGGGGTTCGAGAGGATCACCGCCAGCCCGGCGGCAAACCCGGCCCAGCGCCCCGGACGCGTCAGCCGCCCGTCGCGGGCGATCCCGTCGCGCGCATGGCGCAGGACCAGCACGCCCAGCGCCACGAACAGCCCGGCGGCGACGAGGCGCAGCACCGACATCACGTCACCGAAACTCGCCGCCACCCAGCCCATGCCCAAAACCGCAAGAACCGACCAGGCGACATCGCCCAGCGCCACCCCCACGGTCAGCGGCCAGGCCTGGGCGAACCCTCCCGACAGCGCCCGGGCCACCGTCGCCACCCAGACCGGCCCGGGCGTGATGGTCAAGACGACCATGGCAAAGGCATAAAGCCCGAGCTCGCTTGCCGAAACGGTCATGCCAGGTTTCCGCGCTCGTCAAGCGGCGAGAACGGGTTGTGGGCAAACTCCCACAAGTGCCCGTCCGGATCGGCGACATAGCAGGAATAGCCGCCCCAATCGGTCTCGAACGGCGCCCGGACCGCCCGCCCGCCGCAGGCAAGCGCATGGGCATAGGCCGCGTCGACCGACGGCCTGTCCGGCTGGTTCTGCGCCAGGCTCGCGGCCCCCGTGCGCAGCTCTTCGACCGGGATACCGGTTTCGCGCGCCAGCCCGGCCAGCGTGAACAGACCGAACTTCTGCCCCGGCAGGGCATAGAAGGCGACCTCGTCCATCGCCTCTTCAAGCTCCCAGCCCAGCGCCTCGTAATAGGCACGCGAACGGGCAAGGTCACGCACCGCCAGGGTGATGAAGTTCACCCGGTTCATCGGCAGGTCCATCGGCTATTTCTCCTCGACCCGGCTCGCGCCGTCCGCCTCGACCACCTCGAAAATCTGCGCCCGCCCGCGCAGCTCGGCAAAAAGCTCCGCGCCGGTGCCGGTCATGAAGGCTTGCGCCCCCAGCGCACAGATCTCGTCATAAAGGGCGCCGCGCCGGCCGGCGTCAAGATGGGCCGCCACCTCGTCGAGCAGAAGGATCGGCGGCGCCCCGAAATCCTGCGCAAGCGCCCGGGCGTTGGCCAGAACCAGCGAAACCAGAAGCGCCTTCTGCTCGCCGGTCGAGGCATCGCGGGCCGGAACGCCCTTGGCGGCATAATGCGCCCGCAGGTCGGCGCGATGCGGGCCCTCGAGGGTGCGGCCGGCCGCCATGTCGCGCCGCCGGCCCCGGGCAAAGGCCTCGGCGAGCGCCGCCTCGCCCTGCGGGCCTTCCCCCTCGCCATCGGCAAGGACGATCTCGAGCTCAGCCGCGGGGAAGGCCGTTTTCGCTTCGCCCTGCGCCGCCAGAATCCGTGCCACGGTTTCAGCGCGGTGAGCCTGCATCGCCGCCCCGGCGCGGGCCATCTGCGCCTCCAGCGCATCATACCAGTGCCCGTCCCGCGCCCCGTCCTTCAGCAGCCGGTTGCGCTCGCGCATGGCCTTCTCATAGGTCAGAACCGCCTCGGCATGGGCCGGCTCGAAACTCAGCGCCATCC
>RFKM01000345.1 GCA_003694465.1 Alphaproteobacteria bacterium | reverse complement strand
GGCCAGTGACGGTCTCGGTCTGGCTGGTGCTGGTGGCGATGCTGATGGTCTCGACCCTGCGGACCGTCTCGCCGAAGGCGCTGCGGGTGCCGCCGGGCGGGGTGGTGGCGGTGTTCTCGCTGACGGTGCTGGGCGTCGGCCTCGCGCTGACCCGGCCCTGGGCGCTGATCGTGGTCTTCGATCTGGCCTATCTCGGCTATCTGGCGGTGCTGGTGCTGCGCGCGCGCGGCCGGCTCTTCGGCGCGCCGGAGGGCTGAGGGGCAGGCCCCAAGCCCGCCTCCGACCGGCCCTGTGCGCAGTGCCGCCCGAGCCGTCCGCCGGCTCAGAAACCGTTGCCCTGCTGCCAGGGTTTCACGAGGTTGCCGAAACGGGTGAACCGGCCCTCGAAGCTCAGCTCGACGTTGCCGATCGGCCCGTGGCGCTGCTTGCCGATGATCACCTCGGCCTTGCCGTGCAGGCGCTCCATGCGTTCCTGCCAGGCGGCCATTTCCTCGAGCTTGTCCTCCGAGGGCTTCTCGCGCTCGGCATAATATTCCTCGCGGAAGACGAACATCACCACGTCGGCGTCCTGCTCGATCGAGCCCGATTCGCGCAGGTCCGAAAGCTGCGGGCGCTTGTCGTCGCGGCTTTCCACCTGGCGCGAGAGCTGGGAGAGCGCCACCACCGGGATGTCGAGCTCCTTGGCGATGGCCTTCAGGCCCTGGGTGATCTCCGAAACCTCGTTGACGCGGCTGTCCTTGGCCGAGGCCGGGCGCACCAGCTGCAGGTAGTCGACGAACAGCGCGTCGAGCCCGTGCACGCGCTTGAGGCGCCGGGCGCGGGCGGCGAGCTGGGAAATCGGCAGGGCCGGGGTGTCGTCGATGTAGAGCGGGCAGGCCTCGAGCGCCTTGGCCGCCTCGACGAAGCGGCGGAACTCGGCCTCGGTCATGTCGCCGCGGCGGATCTGCTCGGAGGGCACCTCGCTGGCCTCCGAAAGGATCCGCGCCGCCAGCTGCTCGGCCGACATCTCGAGGCTGAAGAAGCCGACGACGCCGCCGTTGATCGCCCCCTCGCTGCCGTCGGGCAGCTTGCCGCGCTTGTAGGCCCGGGCGATGTTGAAGGCGATGTTGGTGGCCAGCGACGTCTTGCCCATCGAGGGGCGCCCGGCGAGGATCAAAAGGTCGGAGCGGTGCAGCCCGCCGAGCTTCTGGTCGAGGTCGGTGAGGCCGGTCGAAAGCCCGGCCAGCCCGCCGTCGCGCTGATAGGCGGCATTGGCCACCTTCACCGCGTCGGTGACGGCGGTGAGGAACGACTGGAAGCCGGAGGAAGTCTGGCCTGTCTCGGCCAGCTTGTAGAGCGCCTGCTCGGCCTCGACGATCTGCTCGGCCGGCGGCGGCGTGTCGACCATCCGGGCGGCGTTGGCGCTGATGTCGCTGCCCAGTTGCATGAGCTGGCGGCGCAGATGCATCTCGTAGATCATCCGCGCGTAGTCCTGCGCGGCGAAGGTCGAGATCGCGGCGCCGGCGAGGCGGGCGAGATAGGCCGCACCGCCCAGCTCCTTCAGCCCCTCGTCCTCGGCCATGTAGGCCTTGAGGGTGACCGGCGAGGCCAGCATGTTGGCGGTGATCCGGCGCGCCGCCTCGGCGAAGATGCGCCCGTGCACCGGCTCGTAGAAATGCTCGGGCCGCAGGATCTGCGCCACCCGGTCGTAGATGTCGTTGTTGGTCAGGATCGCGCCCAGCAGCTGCTGCTCGGCCTCGATGTTGTGCGGCACCTGCGGCGCCTCGGGCGCGCCCGGGCCTTCGCTGCCGCCCCCGTTGCCGCCGCCACTGCCGCCGCGAATCTGGCTGATCTCGTTCATCCGACTCCCCCGCTTCGCGCCCGTGGTAGCAATCTCGCGCCCTCATGGCCAGCCGGGAACAACCGGCGGAAAACCCTGTGCAAAACCCTGTGGACAAGGGCCGGGGCGCCAGCCCCGCCGCTCATATGGTAGCACATCCTGCCCGAAACACCGCATCTTGAAGTCGGGCCGGGTGCGGGCGGCGGAAACGTGCACAGGGCGGCGGGCTTGTCCACAGGTTGTCCCCACCGCGCGCGCCGGGAACGGTGCAGCTCAGCCGGCGCCGTGCTCTTTCTGCCACGCCCGCGGCGCCTTCAGGAAGGCCTCCACCGCGTCGAGCGTTGCCGCCTCGAAGGCGCCCTGCGCGCGCGCCTCGGCCAGAACGTCCCACCACGTGCACAGGTGGTGCAGCTTCACGCCATGGGCGCCGAGGGTCTCTTCGGTCTCGGGAAAGATGCCGTAATAGAAGATCACCGCCGTGTGGGCACAGCTGGCGCCGGTCTCGCGGATCGCCTCGACGAAGGAAATCTTCGAGCCGCCGTCGGTGGTCAGATCCTCGACCAGCAGAACCCGCTCGCCCGGCCGCATCTGCCCCTCGATGCGGGCATTGCGCCCATAGCCCTTGGGCTTCTTGCGCACATAGCTCATCGGCAGGCCCAGCCGCTCGGCAACAAGCGCGGCGAAGGGAATGCCCGCGGTCTCGCCGCCGGCGATGTTGTCGAAGGCCTCGAAGCCGGCCTCGCGCATCACCGTGACGGCGAGAAAGTCCATCAGCGTCGACCGGATGCGCGGAAACGAGATCAGCTTGCGGCAGTCGATATAGGTCGGCGAGGGCAGGCCCGAGGCCAGCACGAAGGGCTCTTCGGGGCGAAAGTTGACCGCGCCGATCTCGAGCAGCATCCGGGCGGACAGGCGGGCGATTTCTTCCCGGGCGGGAAAGGACGAGGGG
>RFKM01000344.1 GCA_003694465.1 Alphaproteobacteria bacterium | reverse complement strand
TTCTGGGCCGGATCGTGGCGATCGTCGGCGCCGGGGGCGACCGCGACAGGAGCAAGCGCCCGCTGATGGGGCGGGCGGCCGCCGCCCATGCCGATGTCGTCATCGTCACCGACGACAACCCCCGCAGCGAAGACCCTGCGGCGATCCGTGCCGAGGTTCTGGCCGGCTGCCCCGGCGCGCTCGAGGTCGGCGACCGGGCCGAGGCGATCCTGCGCGGGGTCGACATGCTCGAGGCGGGCGACGCGCTGCTGATCGCCGGCAAGGGCCACGAAAGCGGTCAGGTGGTGGGCGACGCGGTTTTGCCCTTCGACGATGCCGAACAGGCCAGCGTCGCCGTGGCGGCGCTCGAGAACCGCCGGGCATGACGCTCTGGACCGCCTCCGAGGCCGCTCGGGCCACCGGCGGGACGGCCCGCGGCGACTGGCGCGCCGATGGTGTCTCGATCGACAGCCGCACGGTGCGCCCGGGCGACCTGTTCGTCGCCCTGAGAGACGTGCGCGATGGGCACGATTTCGTCGCTGACGCGCTGGCCCGGGGGGCGGCGGCGGCGATGGTCTCGCGCCGGCCCGAGGGGCTGGCGGAAGACGCACCGCTGCTCTTCGTGCCCGACGTGCTGGCCGGCCTCAACGCCCTCGGCGCGGCGGGGCGGGCGCGCACGCGCGCGCGGGTGGTGGCGATCACCGGTTCGGTCGGCAAGACCTCGACCAAGGAAATGCTGCGCGCGGTGCTCGAAGGGCAGGGGCGCGTGCATGCCGCCGAGGCGAGTTACAACAACCACTGGGGCGTGCCGCTGACCCTGGCGCGCCTGCCGCGCGAGGCCGATTACGCCATCGTCGAGATCGGCATGAACCATCCCGGCGAGATCGCCCCGCTGTCGCGCCTGACCCGCCCCCACGTGGCGATGATCACCACCGTCACTGCCGCCCATCTCGCCGCCTTCGCCAGCGTCGAGGAGATCGCCGCCGAAAAGGCCGAGATCTTTGCCGGGCTCGAGGCGGGGGGCACCGCCGTCATCAATGGCGATCTCGAAACAACCCCGCGGCTGGTCGCCGCCGCCACCGCCGCCGGGGCGCGCATCTGCCGCTTCGGCGCCGACCCGGCCTGCGAGTTTCGCCTCCTCAGGGTCGATCTCCTGCCCCGCGCCACCGTGGTGCGCTGCGAGATCGGCGGCGTGGAACAGATCTTCCGCCTCGCCACCCCCGGCCGGCACTTCGCCGCCAACGCCCTCGGCGTGCTCGGCGCGGTCGAGGCGCTGGGCGCCGACGTGACGCTCGCCGCGCGGGCGCTCTCGCTCTGGACGCCGCCGGCCGGGCGCGGCACCCGCGAGACGATCCTGCTCGACCCGGTCGAGGGCCTCGGCTTCACCCTGATCGACGATGCCTTCAACGCCAACCCGGCCTCGATGCGCGCCGCCTTCGAGGTGTTGGCCGCCTCCGCCCCCGACGACGGGGTCGGGCGGGTGGCGCGCGGACGGCGCATCGCCATCCTCGGCGACATGCTCGAACTCGGCCCGCGCGAGGAAGAGCTGCACGCCGCCCTGGCCGAAGACGAGGCGCTGGCCCGCGCCGACACCGTCCATTGCGTCGGCCCGCGCATGCGGGCGCTGTGGGAGCGCCTGCCGCCCGAGCGGCGCGGCACCTGGTGCGAAACCGCCGATGCCATGGCTGCCCGCGCCCGCCACCTCGTCGATGCCGGCGACGTGGTGCTGGTGAAGGGCTCGAAGGGCTCGCGCGTGGCGCGCGTGGTTGACGCGCTGCGCAATCTGGGCCATCCGGCCATGACCTGAACCCGAGGGCACCCAAGCATGCTGTACTGGCTCACCCAATTTTCCGACGGCGGCGACGTCTTCAACCTGTTCCGCTACATCACCTTCCGGGCGGGCGGGGCCTTCTTCACCGCCCTGATCTTCGGCTTCATCTTCGGCCCGCCGCTGATCAACATGCTGAAAACGCGGCAGAAAAACGGCCAACCCATCCGCGAGGACGGCCCCGCCGCGCATCTGGAAACCAAGGCTGGCACCCCGACCATGGGGGGCGTGCTGATCCTCGGCGCCCTCACAGTCTCGACCCTGCTTTGGGCGCGCATCGACAATCCCTTCGTCTGGATCGTCCTCGGCGTCACCCTCTCCTACGGGCTGATCGGCTTTGCCGACGACTGGCGCAAGATCGCCGCCGGCAACAATTACGCGGGCCTTTCGGGGCGCATGCGCCTGCTGCTCGAGGCGATCATCGGCCTCGCCGCCGCCTGGGCCGCCGCCAGCATCCACCCGGATGACCTCGCCTTCCGCCTCGCGGTGCCGGTGTTCAAGGACGTGCTGATCAACCTCGGCTGGTTCTTCCCGGTCTTCGCCGCCTTCGTGATGGTCGCCTTCGCCAATGCCGTGAACCTCACCGACGGGCTCGACGGGCTGGCGATCATGCCGGTGATGATCGCCGCCGGGGCAATGGGAATCATCGCCTACGCCGTCGGCCGGGTCGACTATTCGCAATATCTCGAGGTCCACTACGTGCCCGGTGCCGGCGAATTGCTGATCTTCGCGGCGGGGCTGATCGGGGGCGGGCTCGGCTTCCTGTGGTACAACGCCCCGCCCGCGGCGGTGTTCATGGGCGATACCGGCTCGCTGGCGCTGGGCGGGGCGCTGGGCTCGATCGCGGTGGTGCTGAAACACGAGATCGTGCTGGCGATCATCGGCGGGCTCTTCGTCGTCGAAGCCGCCTCGGTGGTAATCCAGGTGCTCTATTTCAAACGCACCGGCAAACGGGTCTTCCTGATGGCGCCGATCCACCACCATTTCGAAAAACGCGGCTGGGCCGAACCGCAGATCGTGATCCGGTTCTGGATCATCGCCCTCGTGCTGGCGCTGATCGGCTTGGCCACGCTGAAACTGCGCTGACCCCGCCGCGCACCCCCCCTGCCTCCACGGCGCACCCGATCAAGGGCAAGGCGCACACGGCCCGCACGCGCAGCCGCGCCCTTTCATCTTTCCGAAAATATCCCGGGGGTCCGGGGGCTGGCCCCCGGC
>RFKM01000343.1 GCA_003694465.1 Alphaproteobacteria bacterium | reverse complement strand
TGGCCACGGCCCTGGCCATGACCATCGTTTCGGCCCGCAACTCGGCCGACCGGTCGGTCGTCGACACGGTGGCGCCCGACGCCGCCCCGGCGGCCGAAGCTCCGGCCGCGCCCACGGCCCCGGACGTGACCGACATGATGCCGCCGGGCGCCGCTGACAGCGCCCCGGCGCAAACCCCGGCCCCGGCCGACGCGCCGCTCGCCCCGCCGCGGGCCGACTGACGACGACGGCCGCAGGGCCCAAGACCGGCGCGGCGCCCGCCGCGCCGCAACCACGACACAACACCTTGAAGAAAAACGGGTTTTGACCCCAACATCCTGCGTTTCGGTTGCACCCGGCGCGGGAATCGGGTAAGGGTTGACTCCCGTGATGGCGTGAAGTTGCCGCGGTCCGGCCCGGCGATTGCGCGTTCTGGAAAGAGACGACGAAACACAGATCACGGGGGCAGTGCGCATGGCACGTTACATCTTCATCACCGGCGGCGTGGTCTCCTCGCTCGGCAAGGGTCTGACCTCGGCGGCGCTGGGCGCGCTTCTGCAGGCGCGGGGCTTTTCGGTGCGGCTGCGCAAGCTCGACCCCTACCTCAACGTCGACCCCGGCACGATGAGCCCCTTCGAGCATGGCGAGGTGTTCGTCACCGACGACGGCGCCGAGACCGACCTCGATCTCGGCCATTACGAGCGCTTCACCGGGGTTTCGGCCCGGGCGACGGATTCGGTCAGCTCCGGGCGGATCTATTCCAACGTGCTCGAGAAGGAACGCCGCGGCGACTACCTCGGCAAGACCATCCAGGTGATTCCCCACGTCACCAACGAGATCAAGGACTGGATCGCCATCGGCGACGACGAGGTCGATTTCATGCTCTGCGAGATCGGCGGCACGGTGGGCGACATCGAGGCCCTGCCCTTTTTCGAGGCGATCCGCCAGTTCTCGCAGGACCGCCCGCGCGGCCAGTGCATCTTCATGCACCTGACGCTGATCCCCTACCTTGCCGCCTCGGGCGAGCTGAAAACCAAGCCCACCCAGCACTCGGTGAAGGAGCTTCGCTCGATCGGCATCGCCCCCGACGTGCTGGTGACCCGCGCCGAGCACCCGATCCCCGACAAGGAGCGGGCCAAGATCGCCCTGTTCTGCAACGTCCGCAAGGAAGCGGTGATTCCCGCCTATGACCTGAAGTCGATCTACGAGGCGCCGATGGCCTATCACGCCGTCGGGCTCGATCAGGCGGTGCTCGATGCCTTCCAGATCAGCCCGGCGCCGAAGCCCGACCTGTCGCGCTGGCAGGACGTGGAAGACCGGATCAACCACGCCGAGGGCGAGGTGCGGGTGGCGATCGTCGGCAAGTATGTCGCCCTCGAAGACGCCTACAAGTCGATCAAGGAGGCGCTCACCCACGGCGGCATGGCCAACCGCACCCGCGTGCGCGCCGAATGGATCGATGCCGAGATCTTCGAGAAGGAAGACCCGGCCCCCTATCTTCAGGGCTTCCACGCCATCCTCGTGCCCGGCGGCTTCGGCGAGCGCGGCACCGAGGGCAAGATCCGCGCCGCCCGCTTCGCCCGCGAGCGCAAGATCCCCTATCTGGGCATCTGCCTCGGCATGCAGATGGCGGTGATCGAGGCGGCGCGCAACGTGCTGGGCATCAAGGATGCCGGCAGCGAGGAGTTCGACCACGAAGCCGGCGAAAAGCGTTTTACCCCGGTGGTCTATCACCTCAAGGAATGGGTGCAGGGCAATTACAAGGTCAAGCGCAAGCTCACCGACGACAAGGGCGGCACCATGCGCCTTGGCGCCTATACCGCCGTGCTCAAGGAGGGCTCGAAAGTGGCGCAGATCTACGGCGCGCGCGAGATCGAAGAGCGCCACCGCCACCGCTACGAGGTCGACGTGAAATACCGCGAGGCGCTCGAGAAGGCCGGGCTGATCTTCTCGGGCATGTCCCCCGACGGGCGCCTTCCGGAAATCGTCGAGTGGCAGGATCACCCGTGGTTCATCGGCGTGCAGTATCACCCGGAGCTGAAGTCCAAACCCTTCGCCCCGGCGCCCCTGTTTGCCGATTTCATCCGCGCGGCGATGGAAACCGACCGCCTCGTCTGAAACCTGTGCCTGAACCGGCGCTGCGCGGGCCGGCGCCGGGCAGCGCAAGGCCCATTGGCAGCGCCGCCCGGCGCGCCTATACCCGCCCCATGATCGACCGCATCCTCAAATCCCTCTTCCGCCCGGCGCCGCTGCCGCTTGCCGATGCCGACGCGCGCCTTGCCCTCACCGCCCTGCTGGTGCGCCTCGCCCGCGCCGACAACGATTATGCCCGGGTCGAGATCGACACGATCGAGCGGGTGATCGCCGAGCGATACCGGCTTTCGCCGGCAGAGGCGAAGGCCCTGCGCGCCGAGGCCGAGGCGCTCGAGGCCGAGGCCCCCGACACGGTGCGCTTCACACAGGCGATCAAGGATGCCGTCCCCTATGAGCAGCGCCTCGACGTGGTCGAAAGCGCCTGGCAGGTGGCCCTTGCCGATGGCGCGCGCGCCGGCGAGGAAGATGCGCTGATGCGCATGGTGGCCCGCCTTCTCGGGGTGAACGACCGCGATTCCAACCTTGCCCGCCAGCGCGCCGCCGCCGGCCGGACGCCGCGCCCCTGACCCCCGCCGATGATCGCCGCCTTCCCGATGTATGACCGGCCCGAGACGGCCGCCGCCCACGACAGGCTCTGGGCCGAGGTGCGCGCGCGCCTGCCCTGGGCGCCGCACCGGCTTTCGCGCGCCTTCGACGACGACCTCTGGGCGCTGTGGGAGCACCCCGAGCTGCTGCTCGCGGTCAGTTGCGGCCTGCCGCTGCGCACGCGCCTTGCCGGCAAGGTCCGGCTGGTGGGCTCGCTCGTCAACGATCTGCCCGGCTGCCCGCGCGGGCACTACTTCTCGCGCATCGTCGTTCCCGCCGATGCCGCGCCGCACCCCCTGCCCGACTACGCCCGCGCCCGCCTCGCCTATAACCAGAGC
>RFKM01000342.1 GCA_003694465.1 Alphaproteobacteria bacterium | reverse complement strand
TCGTTGAGCTTGGTGCCGTTGCGCAGGTTGCGCATCTCCACCTGGGCAAAGGCGCCGCCCTTGCCGGGCTTGACGTGATCGACCTTCACGGCGACCCACAGGCCCCCGTTATGCTCGAGAACGTTGCCGGGGCGGATTTCGTTACCGTTGATCTTGGGCATGGGGCAAAACCGTGGCGAAAGGTTGATGTTGATTTGGCGGCACCTATATCTTGCCGGTCGTTCCCGCGCAAGCAGACCAGATATGGGGGGTGCCGGGCCGACCCATGCGCCCTGTGCATGGCTGACATGCGTTTGAGGGGATACCGAATCGGACTGGAAAGGTCATATTGGCCGCCACGCCGGAAAGCGCAAGAGCAAGAACAACGAAGGACGCGAAATGTTTGACAACGTAGATGGGGCCGCTTTCAACCACGAGCAGGGCAACCGCGCGCGCAAACTGTTCGCCGCCGTGGTCCTCGCGGCGCTCGACGATGCGATCGCCGACGACAAGAAATACGGCAACGGGCCCGAGCAGATCGCCCGCTGGGCGCGCTCGCGCGACGGGCGCGAAGTGCTCACCTGCGCCGGCATCGACCCGAACGAGCGGGTCGTGAAGGGGCTGATGGAATTCGTCGCCAAGGGCGTGCGCACCTCGGTGGCGCTGTCGCGCGAGGAAAGCGAGCGCCGTCAGGCAGCCGAAGCGGCCGAAGCGGCCTGAGCCGACAACCATCGGATCGGAAGGGGCGTGCCGGGGGGCGCGCCCTTTTCGTTTCGGCGGGTCGTTTGGCGGGGCGCGCGCGGCTTTGCCCGAACCGCCGGTCTGGCGGGTCCGTTTTGGCGGCGCGACACGGGGCGCCCTTTTCCCCGCCGCAGCCGCGCCCTATCATGCGCGCAAGTCAGGGGGGGCAGATGACCAAGGCCATCATGATCCAGGGCGCCGGCTCGAACGTCGGCAAGTCGCTCGTCGTCGCCGGGCTGGCGCGGGCCTTTGCCAACCGGGGGCTGAACGTCGCCCCGTTCAAGCCGCAGAACATGTCGAACAACGCCGCCGTCACCGCCGATGGCGGCGAGATCGGCCGGGCGCAGGCGCTGCAGGCCCGGGCCGCGCGGCGCCCGGCGCTGTGCGACATGAACCCGGTTCTGCTCAAGCCCGAAACCGACACCGGCGCGCAGGTCATCGTGCAGGGGCGGCGGGTGGCGACGCTGAAGGCGCGCGACTACGGGCAGGTGAAGGCGATGTTCCTGCCGGCGGCGGTCGAGAGTTTCCGGCGCCTCGCCGCCGGGGCCGACCTCGTGCTGGTCGAGGGCGCCGGCAGCCCGGCCGAGATCAACCTGCGCGCCGGCGACATTGCCAACATGGGCTTTGCCGAGGCCGTCGATCTGCCGGTGGTGATGATCGGCGACATCGACCGGGGCGGCGTCATCGCCCAGCTCGTCGGCACCAACGCGATTCTGCCCGCAGGCGACCGCGACCGGATCAAGGCCTTCGTCATCAACAAGTTCCGGGGCGATGTCCGGCTGTTCGATCGCGGCCTCGAAGAGATCTGCATGCGCACCGGGTGGGATTCGCTCGGCGTGCTGCCGTGGTTTGCCGATGCCTGGCGCCTGCCCGCCGAAGACGTGATGGACCTCGCCGCAGGCGCCCGCGGGGAAGGCCTTCGGGTGGTCGTCCCGCGCCTCGGCCGCATCGCCAATTTCGACGATCTCGACCCGCTGCGCGCCGAGCCGGGGGTGAGCGTCGAAATCGTCGAGCCCGGCCGCCCCCTGCCCGGCGACGCCGATCTCGTGCTGATTCCCGGCTCCAAGAGCACCCTTGCCGATCTTGCCGATTTCCGCGCCCAGGGCTGGGACATCGACCTTGCCGCCCATGTCCGGCGCGGCGGGCGGGTGCTGGGCCTGTGCGGCGGCTACCAGATGCTCGGGCGCGAGATCGCCGACCCGGAGGGGCTCGAAGGCCCGCCCGGACAGGTGCCGGGGCTGGGCCTGCTCGACGTCACCACCGTGCTGGCCGCCGACAAGACGGTGCGTCTCGTCGAGGACGGGCAGCACAAGGCCAGCGGCGCGCCGGTGACGGGCTACGAGATTCACCTCGGCCAGACCGAAGGCCCCGACCGCGCCCGCGCATGGCTGCGGGTCGGCGGGCGGGCCGAGGGGGCCGCCTCGGCCGACGGCCGGGTCATGGGCACCTATCTGCACGGGATCTTTGCCGCCGACGGCTTCCGCCGCGCCTTTCTGGAAGGGCTGGGCGCCGCGCCCGGGGCGCAGGGCTATGACGACGGTGTCGAGGCCACGCTCGATGCGCTCGCCCGCCACGTCGAGGCCCATCTCGACCTCGACATGCTGCTCCGCCTCGCCGCCCGGCTCTGAGGGGCGCGGGGCGCGGCGGCGGTTATTCGAATTCCTGCAAGGAAAGCGCCCGGGCGATCTCGCGCCGCACAAGGCGGCGGATGTTCTGGGTGAGCCGTTCGCCGAGCTGGCCGCGAAGCTCTTCGCGGACCATCTGCGCGACCATCTCGCGCAGCGCCTCTTCGTCGATCACCGCCTCGTCATCGCTTGCCGGTTCCGGCTCGAACACGTCTTCCCAGGCGTCGGCCTCCGGCGCCGTGGCCATGCCCGCCTCTTCGGCCACCTCCTGCCACTCGGCCGCTTCGGGCGCGCCTTCGGCGGCGTCTTCGCCCTGCCCCTCCGCCTCGACGTTGGCTTCGCCTTCCGCCGCCGTCTCCTCGACATGAACGAAGGGCGCCTCGCCCGCGTCCTCGGACGCCGCGGCCTCGCTGCCGTCGGGCTCGTATTCGACGCCGCTGAGGGTCACCGCCGCTTCCAGCTCGGCGATGCGCCGCTCGAGAAGGCTGCGCGCCTCGGCCTGTGGGCTGGGGGCCGCCTCGGCCGGTGGCACATCCGCGCCCGCCTCGTGCGCCTCGGCCTGCGTCCGGGTCGCCTCTTCGCCGCTGTCCGCCGCGGCCTCGTCGGGGCCTGATCCTTCGCCAGACGAATCGCGCGGCTTCGGGGCGGCCTCATGCTCGGGGTCCACCCGGAAGGCCGGGGTCAGAACCAGTTTTTCCGTCTCTTGCGCGGCGTCGTCACGGCGCAGGGCGCCCGAATCGGCCGAAACCAGCCGCCGGATCGACTCCAGCACATCTTCGATTTCCGCCTTCGATACTGCTTCCGACATGCTCTGCCTCACCGTGACTCGCGGACCAGAATAGCTTTTGCCCGCCCATCAGACAACGCCCTGCACCGGCGCCGGCGATCCGACGCGCGGGACCGCCCGAAAAGGGGCAGCTTTCGTGCGGGAAGGCGCGTTTCCAATCGGGGCGGCGCAGGGGCGGCTCACTCACCCTGGCCGGCGACATAGGCCACCCGCGCACCGGCCTTGCTGGTGGTCACCACGCCCAGCGACTTGAGCTTGCGGTGCAGGGCCGAGCGTTCCATGCCGACGAAATTCGCCGTGCGGCTGATGTTGCCGCCGAAGCGGTTGATCTGGGTGAGCAGGTATTCGCGCTCGAAGGCCTCGCGGGCCTCGCGCAGCGGCAGGGTGGCCAGCGCCGGGGGCAGGCCGATGCCCTCGCTGGGGCCGGTCTCGATGCCGGTCAGCTCCTCTCCGGCGATCGGGCCGCCGCCCTCGCCGAGGATCAGCACCCGCTCGATCACGTTCTTGAGCTGGCGCACGTTGCCCGGCCACGGCATCGATTGCAAAAGCGCGCGCGCCTCTTCCGAAAGCTCGCGCAGCGGCAGGCCCTGGGTGGCGTTGAAATGGCGGATGAAATGCTCGGCCAGCAGCGGGATGTCCTCGCGCCGCTCGGCCAGCGGCGGCACCGCCACCGGCACCACGTTGAGCCGGTGATAGAGTTCCTCACGGAAGCGCCCGGCGGCGATTTCGGCGGGCAGGTCGCGGGTGGTCGAGGAGATCACCCGCACGTCGACGCTCACCTTTTCGCTGCCGCCGACGCGCACGAAGCGCTGTTCGACCAGCACCCGCAAGATCTTCGACTGCGTGCCCAGCGGCATGTCGGCGACCTCGTCGAAATAGAGCACGCCGCCGTTGGCCTGTTCGAGCAGCCCCGGCTCGATGCCGCTCTCGCGCGATTCGCGCCCGAAGAGCACCTCTTCCATCCGGTCGGGCTCGACGGCGGCGGAATTGACCACCACGAAGGGGGCCGAGCGCCGCTCCGAGCCGGCATGGATCGCCCGCGCCGCCAGTTCCTTGCCGGCGCCGGCGGGCCCGGTCAGCATCACCCGCCCGTTCGAGCGCATCACCTTCTCGAGGTTGCTCTTCAGCGCCCGGAAGGCCGGCGACTGGCCGACCAGCTCGACGGGCGGAGCCTCGCGCCGCTTCAGCTCGACATTCTCGCGCCGCAGCCGCGAGGTTTCCATCGCCCGGCCGATCACCACCATCAGCTGGTCGATGTTGAACGGCTTTTCGATGAAGTCATAGGCCCCCTGCTTGATCGCCGCGACGGCGATCTCGATGTTGCCGTGGCCGGAGATGATCACCACCGGCACCTCGGGGTGCTCGCGCTTGACCATCTTCAGGATGTCGATGCCGTCCATGGCCGAATCCTTCAGCCAGATGTCGAGGATCATCAGCGCCGGCAGCTCGGCGTTGATCTGCGCCAGCGCCTCGTCGGAACTGCCGGCAAGGCGGGTGGTGTAGCCCTCGTCCTCGAGGATGTCCGAGATCAGCTCCCGGATATCGCGCTCGTCATCGACAATCAGAATGTCAGCCATGCTCAAATCGTCCTCTTTACTCGGCGGCCTCGGGGGCGCGCGCGGCCGGGGTCACCGGCAGGCGCACCACCGCCATCGCCCCGGGCCGGTCGGTGTTGCCGAAGGGTTCGGCGTCTTCCAGCTGCAGGGTGCCGCCATGTTCCTCGATGATCTTCTTGACGATCGGAAGCCCCAGCCCGGTGCCCTTCTCGCGCGTCGTCACGTAGGGCTCGAAGAGGCGGGCGCGGTCGTCCGGCAGGCCGATGCCGTTGTCGGCCACCGTCACCACCGCCTGATTGCCCTCGCGCCAGAGCCGCACCCGGATCGTCGGGCGGTAGCCCTCGGGCAGGTCGCCAAGGGCGCGGCGGCTCTCGATCGCCTCGCCGGCGTTCTTGATCAGGTTGGTCAGGGCCTGCCCGATCATCGTGCCGTCGAGACTGGCCTCGAGCGGCGCGTCGGGCAGGTCGGCCTCGATGGTCACCTCGGTCTGCCCGGCCTTCTGCAGCGTCACCGCCGCGCGCACCAGCTCGACGAGGTCGGCGGGCTTGCGGTCGGGTTCGGGCATGCGGGCGAAACGCGAAAACTCGTCGACGATGCGCCGAAGGTCCTCGGTCTGGCGCACGATCACCCCGGTCAGGTTCTCGAGATCCTCGGCCTCCTTTTCCTCGAGCATGCGGCCGAACTTGCGGCGGATTCGCTCGGCCGAAAGCTGGATCGGGGTCAGCGGGTTCTTGATCTCGTGGGCGATGCGCCGGGCGACGTCGCCCCATGCGGCCATGCGCTGGGCGGCGACGAGATCGGTCACGTCGTCGAAGGCGATGACGTAGCCCTCGAGCTCGCCCTGGTCCGAATGGCGCGGCGCGATGCGCACCAGAAGCCGCTCCTGCCGGCCGCCGCGGGTCAGCGCCAGCTCTTCCTGCACCCGCGCCCCGCCCTCGCGGCGCAGGCGCTCGAGCAGGGGGGCGAATTCCGGCACGAGCAGCGAGAGCGAATCATGCCCGATCTCGCCCTCGCCCAGCGACAGCAGCGCCCGCGCGGCGCGGTTGAGGAAGGTGACCCGCCCCTCGGCATCGAGGCCGATGACCCCGGAGGTGATCGAGGACAGGACCGAATCGAACAGCCGGCGGCGGCGTTCGATCTGCCTTGTGTTTTCGATCAGGGCTTCACGCTGCGCTTTAAGTTCGCGCGTCATTCGATTGAAAAGCCGCGACAATTGCTGAATCTCGTCGCCTGTCTCCTCCTCCGGCACCTGCACGTCGAGATCGCCCTTGCCGACGCGTTCGGCGGCTTCGGCCAGCGCCCCCACCGGCCGGGCGAGCCGCTCGGCAAACCACATGCCCAGCCAGATCGCGGCGAGGATCAGGATGGTCGCGAAGCCGAGGTAGATCAGACCGAACTCGAAGAGCACCTGCCCGCGGTGGCTTTCGAGCTGCTGGTAGAAGCGCACCGTTTCCTGGGTCTGGTCGAGCAGCGAGAAGATGTTGCCGTCGACGGTGCGCGAGACCAGCAGCAGGTGGTCGGGGAAGGCCGCGAGATTGACGAGGGCGCGGAACTCGTTGTTCGGCCAGTCCTCGATGATGACCGTCTCGCCGGCGCGGGCGCGGGCGATCTGCTCGGGGGTGGGCGGTTCGAAATCGAACCGGTAGGAGCGGTTGCCGCGCAACTTCAGCGCCCCGGTCCCGTCGACGATATAGGCCTCCTTGAGCCCGCGCTGAACCTGCGCCTGGGCCTGGGCGAGCACCTGCCGGGTCTGGGCCTCGGTCAGGAAGATGTTGGCCTGCTTGGCCCGGTCAAGGGCGCGGGCCAGCGCCTCGGCATCGGCGGCGAGGGCGTCGCGGTGTTCCTTCTCGTAGGCTTGGGCGGCGGCGAGCGAATTGGCCACCACGCCGCTCACCCGCTCGGAAAACCAGCCCTCGAGGCCGACGTTGACGGTCAGCACCGCGAAGACCGCCACCAGCACCGTCGGCAGCAGGGCCAGAAAGCCGAATACCCCCGTCAGGCGCAGGTGCAGCCGCGACCCGGCCGACTTGGCCCGCCGCGCCGCGATCATCCGCACCACGCCCGAGAGCACCAGCGCCGCCACCGCGAGGATGTAGATGAAATCGCCCAGCATGACGAGGCGCAGGGTGCTCGACTGCACCCCCATGTTCAGCGGCCCGAGCACGAGATAGGTCAGCGCCACCAGCACCGGCCCGAGGGTGACGATGCCCACGCTCAGCACCGAGCGCAGGCCCGAGGACCGGCGCAGCCCGGCGAGCCGGTCCCAGACCGATGGGTGCAAGGTCTCTTGCGTCAAGTTCTCCCCCGTCGCGCAGGGCCGGCGACGCCGCCGCCCTGCTGCACGAATGACACGGCTGTTGCGGTTTTACATCAACCGGCGGCGGCGAGTCACCTCAATTCCCAGCGCCGCGATCTTCTTTCGCAGGGTGTTCCGGTTGAGGCCAAGCAGTTCGGCGCAGCGCAGCTGGTTTCCGCCGGTGGCTTCGAGGGCAATCTCGATCAGCGGCGTCTCGACCTCGTCGAGAATCCGCCGGTGGAGCCCCGGCGGCGGCAGCGCTTCGCCGTGCAGGTCGAAATAGCGCCTCAGGTGACGGGCGACCGATTCGGACAGGCTTTCGCCCGCCTCGGCCGGCCCCGCGCCCGCCATTCCCGCGCCCGCCGTGCCTCCACCCGCGAAACCCAGCGCCGCCGCAAGCTCCTCGCGCCCGATCGGGGCCGGGCCGCCCTCCACCAGAAGCCGGCGCATCGTGTTCTCGAGCTGGCGCACGTTTCCCGGCCATGGCGCGGCGCGCAAGACCTCTTCGGCCTCCGGATCGAGGCGGCGCGGGGCAAGGCCCTCGGCAGCGGCGCGGGCGAGGAAATGCTCGGCCAGCGCCGGGATGTCCTCGATGCGCGCGCGCAGCGGCGGCACGGCGATGGTCACGCCCGCCAGCCGGTAATAGAGGTCTTCGCGCAGGGTGCCTTCGCGCATCCGCCGCTCGAGATCGGCCCGGGCGGTGGCGATCAGCCGTGCGCCGTCGGCCGGCAGGGTGTCGAGCAGACGGGTCAGCCGCGCCTGCGCCGGGGCGTCGAAATCTTCCACCGCCTCGAGCAGAAGGGTGCCGCGCGCCGCCCGCGCCAGAGCCCGCGCCGGCCCGTCCTCGGTGGCGAAATCTTCCGGCGCGAGGGGCACGAAGGGCTCTGACCGGCGGTCGGAAAAATCGTGAATCGCCCGCGCGATCAGGCTCTTGCCCGTCCCGCTCTCGCCCACGACGAGCACCGGCAGGGCGGTGTTCATCACCCGGGCAACGAGCCGGTAAAGCGCCTGCATCGCCGGGCTGCGCCCGACCAGCGGCAGCGCCTCTTCGGCGCCAGTGTCGGCCCCGTTTTGCACCGTGTCCGGGTCGGAAGCGCCGGGGCGGCGGACCCGGCTGGCCCGGCCCTGCTCCAGCGCCCGGGCCGCCCGGCGCATCAGGTCGGGCAGGTCGAAGGGCTTGGGCAGGTAGTCGAAAACGTCGTTCTCGGCGGCCTGGATCGCGGTCATGATCGTGTTCTGCGCCGAGATCACGATCACAGGCAGGTCGGGCCGGGCCGCGGCGATCTCCGGCAGGGCGGCAAGGCCGTTGCCGTCGGGCATCACCACGTCGGTGATCAACAGATCGCCCCTTCCCTCGTCCACCCAGCGTTTCAGCGTCACCAGCGAGGCGGTGGCATGAACCCGGCAGCCCGCCCGGGTCAGCGCCTGGGTGAGAACGGTGCGAATCGTGCGGTCGTCATCGGCGACAAGAACGGTGCCATCCATCGTGCCTAGTCCCTTGTTTCCTGCGCCTTAGGCAGCGAAAGGCGAAAGCGCGTGCGCCCCGGCGCGCTGTCGACGGCAATCAGCCCGTCGTGTTCGGAGACGATCTTGGAGACCAGCGCCAGCCCCAGCCCGGTGCCGTTCTCGCGGCCCGAAACGAAGGGCTCGAAGACCTGCCCGGCGATGTCGTCCGGCAGGCCCGGCCCGTCGTCGATGATCTCGACCTGAAGCGGCAGGTTGGCGAGGCTGCCGTCGGCGCGGCGCCGGCGCAGGCCGTGGTCGTAGAAGCTGCGCAGGGTGATCGTGCCGCCCCCCGGCCCGGCGGCCTCGGCGGCGTTCTTGAGGAGGTTGAGGAACACCTGGATCATCTGGTCGGGGTCGACCTCGGTCTCGGGCAGCGAGGGGTCGTAATCCTCGACGAAGCGCATGTGGGCGGCAAAGCCCAGCTCCGCCGAGCGCCGGGCGCGGTCGAGCAGGTCGTGCAGGTTGGCCGGGCGGCGCCGGGGCGGGCGCAGGTTGCCGAACTGTTCGACCTGATCGAGCAGGGCGACGATGCGCCGGCATTCGGCAACGATGAGATCGGTCAGAGCGGCATCCTCGCCGGCGAGGTTCATCGAAAGAAGCTGCGCCGCGCCGGTGATCCCGGCCAGCGGGTTCTTGATCTCGTGGGCGAGCATCTCGGCCATGCCCACCGCCGAGCGCGCCGCCGAACGGGCGTCGAGCGAGCGGCCGATCTTGCCGGCGATCCGGCGCATCTGCACCAGCACCAGCACCGCGGCCTCGTCGCCGGCCACCGGGGCGAGCTGCAGGCTGCACTCGGTCGGGGCCTCGGCGCCGCGCGGGGCAAGGGCGACATCGTTGATGAACAGCGGGCTCTGGTCCTGCCGGACCCGGGCCAGTGCCGCGCCGATGTCGGTGCCGCCCGTATTCAGGCGCGCCCCGAGCTCTGCCCCGGCCAGTGCCCGGCGGGAGGCATTGAGAAAGATCTCGGCCGCGGGGTTGACCTCGGCGATCCGGTCGGCCCCATCGACGAGGAAGGCCGGGACGGGCAGCGAGGCCCAGAGGGTTTCGCCCTCCATCATGCCGCCGCGCGCCACGGCCCGAGCGCCTCGGGCAGAAGCGCCAGCACCCGCGCCGGCGCGCTTTCCGAAAGCACCGCCCGGCGCAGCGCCGGCGGCGTTCCGGCGTCGTCCATGTACCAGCCGAGATGCTTGCGGATCACCTTTCCGCCCAGCGCCGTGCCGTAGAACGAGAGCGAGGCCTCGTAGTGGCGCGCCACGAGATCGACCAGCGCCGCTCCTTGCGGGCGCAGCGGCGCCGGTTTGCCGGCGAGCGCGGCGG
>RFKM01000341.1 GCA_003694465.1 Alphaproteobacteria bacterium | reverse complement strand
GGTGTCGGGCAGGGGGCCGTCGGTATCGCGCATGAATGATCCTCCGCTGGCAGGATGGGCCGCCGCGGCCGCCCGGTCAAGAACGCGGGCATAACCGGTGCGTGCGCTCAGTCGGCCGGCGCGTTGAGAAGGGCAATGGCGGCGCGCACCGACGGGTCGAGCCCGGCGCCGCCGGCGGCCACATAGTCGATCAGCTGGCGCCGCATCCGTGGCTCCCAGAAATCGTTGATGTGCCCGGCAACGCCCTCGGCGGCATCGATACGCGGCTGGCTGTTGAAGAAGGCCGCAATCTGGTTGGCCATGTGAACCATCTTTTCAGGCGACATCGGTTTCTCCGGTTTCAACCCGTTCCGGGTGGCAGAAAAGCTCGAACCCGCCGGGGTGGGCGAGGGCGGCAAGGGTGATCCCGGCCGCGTCGGCGAGATGCAGGGCCAGCGCCGTCGGCGCCGAGGCGGCGACGATCGCCGGGCAGCCGGCCATGGCGGTTTTCTGCACCATCTCGACCGAAACCCGGCTGGTCAGCACGAAGGCGCCGCCGGAGGGGGCGATCCGCTTTCGCGCCAGCGCGCCGATCAGCTTGTCGAGGGCGTTGTGCCGGCCGACATCCTCGCGCACCTCGGCAAGCCCCTGTCCGGGAATGAGGAAACCGGCGGCATGAACGGCGCGGGTCTGGTCGTGCAGCGGCTGGCGGGCGCGCATGGCGGCGATCGCGGCAAGAATGTCGCCACTGGCAAGGCGCAGGCCCGAGGCCGGCACCGCCGGCAACGGGCGCACCGCCTCTTCGAGCGAGTCGATGCCGCACAATCCGCAGCCCACGGGCCCGGTCATCGCCCGCCGGCGCGCATCCAGCGCCCGTGCCCGCCCCGCGTCGATCCAGAAACGCGCCTCGATGCCCTTCTCATGCTCGACGATCTCGAAACTCTCGATCTCGTCGAGGCTCTCGATGGCCCCCTCGGTGAGGGCGAAGCCGTGGGCGAAATCGGCGATGTCGGCGGGGGTGGCCATCATCACCGCGAGGGTCGAGCCGTTGAAGACCACCGCCACCGGCACCTCTTCGGGCAGGGCGCGCGAGATCGCCCGCGCCCCGCGCGCCGTCACGGCGAGGCCCGCAAGGCTTCGGGCCGGCCGCTTCATTCCGCGGCCTCGATACGGCGGGCCCGGCGGGTGAGCTCGGCATAGTCCTTCTGCCAGTCGCTCGGCCCGTTGGTGGGCGAGACCTGAACCGCCGTCACCTTGTATTCCGGGCAGGAGGTGGCCCAGTCGGCAAACTCGGTGGTCACCACGTTGGCCTGCGAATCGGGATGGTGGAAGGTGGTATAGACGACGCCGGGCGCGACGCGGTCGGTCACCTTCGCGCGCAGGGTCGTCTCGCCCTTCCGGCTCGCGAGGCGCACCAGATCGCCGTCGCGCACGCCGCGCTGTTCGGCGTCGTGGGGGTGGATCTCGAGCAGATCCTCGTCATGCCAGACATTGTTCTCGGTGCGGCGGGTCTGGGCGCCGACGTTGTATTGGCTCAGAATCCGCCCGGTGGTCAGCAGCAGCGGGAAGCGCGGGCCGGTCTTCTCGTCGGTGGCGACGTATTCGGTGACGATGAACCGCCCCTTGCCGCGCACGAACCCGTCGACATGCATCATCGGGGTGCCCTCGGGATGAGCCTCGTTGCAGGGCCATTGCACCGAACCGAGCCGGTCAAGCAGGTCGTAGGACACGCCGGCAAAGCTCGGCGTCGTCGCGGCGATTTCTTCCATGATCTCGCGCGGATGGGTGTAGTGCCAGTCGGCCCCCATCGCGTTGGCGAGCATCTGGGTCACCTCCCAGTCGGCATATCCGTTGCGCGGCTCGATGACCTTGCGCACGCGGTTGATGCGCCGCTCGGCGTTGGTGAAGGTTCCGTCCTTTTCGAGGAAGGTCGAGCCCGGCAGGAAGACATGGGCGTAGCTGGCGGTTTCGTTCAGGAACAGGTCATGGACGATGACGCAGTCCATCCGCGCAAGGCCCTCGGCGACGTGCTTCGTGTCCGGGTCGGATTGCAGGATGTCCTCGCCCTGGATGTAGATGCCGCGGAAGCTGCCGTCGGTGGCGGCGTCGAGCATGTTGTTGATGCGCAGGCCCGGCTCCGGGTCGATCTCGACGCCCCAGGCCTTTTCGAAGATCGCCCGCACCTCGGGGTTCTTGACATGCCGGTAGCCCGGCAACTCGTGCGGGAAGGAGCCCATGTCGCACGAACCCTGCACGTTGTTCTGGCCCCGCAGCGGGTTTACCCCGACGCCCGGCCGGCCGATGTTGCCGGTGAGCATGGCAAGGTTGGCAATGCCCATGACGGCGGTCGACCCCTGGCTGTGCTCGGTCACGCCGAGGCCATAGTAGATCGCCCCGTTGCCGCCGGTGGCAAAGAGCCGCGCCGCGGCGCGCACCTCACCCGCCGGCACGCCGGTCAGGGCCTCGGTGGCCTCCGGGCTGTGGCGCTCCTCGGCGACGAAGGCGGCATAGTCCTGGAACTCGTCCCAGTCGCAGCGGGCGCGGATGAAGTCTTCGTCGTAAAGCTTCTCGGTGACGATCACATGGGCAAGCGCCGTCACCATGGCAACGTTGGTGCCCGGCCGCAGCGCGAGGTGATGGGCGGCGCGGATGTGGTTCGACTTCACAAGCTCGGTGCGCCGCGGGTCGATGACGATGAGCTTCGCCCCGGCCCGCAGCCGCTTTTTCAGCCGCGAGGCAAAGACGGGGTGGGCATCGGTCGGGTTGGCGCCGATCACGATGACGACGTCGCTATGCTCGACGCTGTCGAAATCCTGCGTGCCGGCCGAGGTGCCAAAGGCCTGCCCGAGGCCATAGCCGGTGGGGGCATGGCAGACCCGCGCGCAGGTGTCGGTGTTGTTGTTGTGGAACACCGCACGGGCGAGCTTCTGGACGAGGAAGGTTTCCTCGTTGGTGCAGCGCGACGAGGTGATCACCCCGATCGACCGCCGGCCGTGCTCCTTCTGGATCTGGCGC
>RFKM01000340.1 GCA_003694465.1 Alphaproteobacteria bacterium | reverse complement strand
GGTGTGCCCAGTTTGAGGAATGGTGCGCTGCCGAGTCTCAGAGGGGGGCAGCTGCTCAGCGCCGCGCGGATTTCGACCCGACCTCGAGCCACGGAATCCAGGAATCTGGATTCGCGTGGTTTGCGGGGATCGACTCCAGGAATCTGGATTCGTGTGGTTCGAGTCACATGGTTTGCCCCGACTGAATCCACGAATCTAGATTCGCGTGGTTTGATCCACACGGTTTGCCGAAACAGACTCTACGAATCTAGATTCGCGTGGGTCGCAAGAGTGCCCGACCCGCCGAGCTTCGCCGGGCAGCGGAAGTCCGCAAAAGGACGCCTCCTAGCCCGATGACAGCAAGACCGCCTCGACCCTGCGGTTGGCGCGGCGGCCCTCGCCGCTCTGGTTGCTGGCGATCGGGGCGAGATAGCCGATGCCCTCGGCCTCGAGCTGGTTCTCGGGAACGCCATATTCCGTGACCAGCCGTTCCCTGACCGAGGATGCCCGCCGCTTCGAGAGCGAGATGTTTCCCTCGAGCGAGCCCTCGGCATCGGTATGGCCGACGAGCACCACCCGCTTGTCGGGGTGAGCGATCAGATATTCGGCAAGGCGGGACAGCGATTCGAACCGCCCGGGCCCGAGGTCGGCCGAACCCGTCTCGAATGTCAGATCGCTCAAGACATAGTGGCCCGACTGCTCGAGCATGGCGCCGACATCGGCTTCGGGCGCGCGCGCGAGGTCGGACTCGGGGGCGGCCTTCGTCGATGGCACCGCGGGTGCAGGCGCCGCGACGGCCCCGGCCTTGCCGACGCTCACCACCTGAACATAGGCCGCCGAGGCGGTGCGGCTGACCAGTATGCTGACCCAAGCGCCCTCCTCGCCCGGCTTGCGGGCACTGAGAAACTGGAAGTCGCCGAGGTTCACATGCATGTCGGGCTCGCCGATCACGTCGATGCCATAGCGGAAATCGAACCCGCCGCATTGGGCCGTTTCACATTCGAAGCGAACCTCGAAACCGTCGGCTACGAGCTGTTCACGCAGCATCTGCATGAGCTGGCCGGTGGTGAGGGCGGTGCCGCCGATGCGCCAGGCGCGTTTCTCGACCCGGCCCGAAAGCTCCTGCACGGGGACCGACCCGCTCTCCGCCTGCCACGGGCCGATCGCTATGGCCTCGAGCCCGGCCGCCTCGACGGCTTCGGCCTGCAACACCGCGTTGGCCGGCAGTTGCAGCGGCGCGCCCGGCGCCGGGGCAGCCGCGCCCAGAAGGGCAGCGAAGGCCAGGGCTCTTGCGGGGGCTTTCATCTGAACTGGCCGTGATAGGCGTCGTTGGGCTGCATGTCGGTGGCCGAGGCGACGCGGTTCGTCATGTTGAAGAAGCCGACGACATTGGCGATGTCCCAGATGTCGCGGTCGGAGAAGCCGGCCTCGCGCAGGCGGGCGCGGTCGGCCTCTTCCATCTTCGACGGGGTCTCGGTGAGCTTCTCGGCAAAGGCGAGCATCGCCCGGTGCCGGTCGGAAAGCTCGGCGGCGCGCCAGTTGAAGGCCATCGCCTCGCCCAGCTTCGGATCTCCCGAAAGCTCGCGCACCGCCGCACCGTGGGCCACGAGGCAATACCAGCAGTGGTTGGTGGAACTGACGACGACGGCGATCATCTCGCGCTCGAGCTTCGAGAGCCCGCTCTCGGCGAGCATCACCTCGTTGTAGAAGGCGGTGAAGGCATTGAGCTTGGCGATATCGAAGGCATAGGCCTTGAGCACGTTGGGCACAAGGCCGAGCTTTTCGGCACAGAGGTCGAAATATTTCTGCGTCGCTTCCGGCAACGGGTCGACCATCGGCAGGTCGAGCGCGGTGATCTTTTCCGCCATTTCAGCTTCCTTCGGGTTTCAGCCGGTAGTGATAATGGCCGACGAGGCTCATGCCCAGCCCGGCATAGAGCGGGTTCGCCGCATGGTTGCCCTGGGTGACGACAAGGCTCAGAACCCGTGCCCCCCGCGCCTCGGCCCATTTCGCCGCGGCGCGCAGCAGCAGCCGGCCGACCCCCTTGCGCCGCTGCGCCGGCAAGACGTGCAGGGCGTGGACCATGGCGATGTCGTCGTCGATGGCAACGAAGCCGACGCCCCCGGGGTGATCGCCGGCGCGGGCGAGTATCGAGGATTTCTCGACCGTCACCCGCTCCATCACCGCCAGCCGCTCGGGGCCGACGCCGCCGTCGCGCCAGATGTCGCGGGCCAGTTCCAGCGGCGGCCAGTCGGCATAGACGGTGGCCCGCGGCAGCGGCTCGCCGGTCAGCCGCGCGATGTCGATTGCCCAGATGTTCACCGGGTCATGGACCACGTAGCCGTGCTCTTCGAGCAGGGCATCGAGCCGCTCGTCTCCGGGCCGGATCTGGAAAAGGCATTTCTGCCCCATCGCCCGCATCTCGCGCTCGGCCAGGGGCAGGTCGGCGTCGGTGGCCGTCCAGTTCTCGGTGGTGGCCGAAACGCGCTGCCCGCCGCCCCGGCCTTCGCGGAAGGTCCAGGCGCCGTCGTTCCAGCTGCGCGCCGGCGGCCATGTCGTTTCGCAAACCTCGATCAGGCG
>RFKM01000339.1 GCA_003694465.1 Alphaproteobacteria bacterium | reverse complement strand
GCGAGACGAGGCCCATGTCGGCCTCGTCTCGCAACTGTTTTCGCGGGTAGGCGCATCCGACGATCTTGCCCGGGGGCGGTCGACCTTCATGGTCGAGATGATCGAAACGGCGGCAATCTTGCATCAGGCCGATGATCGGTCGTTCGTCATTCTCGATGAAATCGGACGGGGAACGGCGACCTGGGACGGCCTTTCCATCGCGTGGGCCACCCTCGAGTATCTGCACGATGCGAACCGATGCCGCGCGCTTTTTGCCACCCATTACCATGAGCTTACGCAGCTGGCACGCACCCTCGAGGGCGTCGAGAACGCAACCGTGGCCGTGCGTGAATGGGAAGGCGACGTGGTTTTCCTGCACGAGGTGAGGCCGGGGGCGGCGGATCGGTCCTACGGCGTGCAAGTCGCGCGGCTTGCCGGGCTGCCCGAGCCGGTCGTGGCACGGGCGCGGGTCGTGCTTGAGGCGTTGGAGCGCGGCGACCGCGAAGGCGCGGCCGGGGCGAAGGGTTTGGTCGATGACCTGCCCTTGTTTTCGACCGCTGCCCCCGAGCCCCTGCCGGCTGCGAAGAGCGCCGTTGAGGAGCGCCTGAAAAACGTGCATCCCGACGACCTTTCGCCGCGGGATGCACTGGAATTGCTCTACGAGCTGAAGGCGATGCTGTGAGCGCGCGTCATTCGGTGTTTGAGGAAACACCAACCTGCGCCGGCCGCAGGAGCCGGTCGTGCAGCATGAAGCCTTCGTTCATCACCTGGATGATCTGACCGGCCTTGGTGCCGGGCACGGCAGCCTCGAACATCGCTTCGTGCAGCTGCGGGTCAAAGATATCGCCCTCGGCCGGTGCGATGATCGTGATTCCGTGTTTCTGGAAAATGTTGAGAAGCTCGCGCATCGTCAGTTCGACGCCCTCGATGAGGGCCGGCGCATTGGCGCGAACATCGTCGCCCGCCGCCTCGAGCGCACGCTTCAGGTTGTCATAGACCGGCAGCATGTCGCGGGCGAGTTTGGAGCCGCCATATTGCGCCGCTTCGCGGCGGTCTCGCTCGCTGCGCTTGCGGGTGTTTTCCGCGTCGGCCAGCGCGCGCATGAATTTCTCGCGGTAATCATCCCGCTCTGCGATCAACGCATCGAGATCGGGTTGTTCCTGCGGGGCTTCCTCGGACGGGTGTTCGTCGCCGTTGTCGGCCCCCGTCTGCGCGGCGCTCCCTTCGTTCATGATCTCGTCGATTGCCGCTTCGACGTCGGGGTTTTCTGCCTGAAAGGTCTTGTTCTTCGCCATGTTCTCACCCTTGACCCCGGTCGGAAATGAGCTTTCCGACCAACTGAGCCGTGTAATTCACGATCGGCACGATCCGGCCGTAATTGAGCCGCGTGGGCCCAATCACCCCGACCGCACCAACGATCTTCCGGTCAGCGTTCATATAGGGAGAAACCACCAGAGCGGAACCCGAAAGTGAAAAAAGCTTGTTCTCCGAGCCGATAAAAATGCGCACCCCCTCGGCGTTTTCGGCGAGCTGCAGGAATTCGGCGATGTCGCGCTTGCGCTCGAGGTCGTCGAAAAGGGATTTGATGCGCTCGAGATCGGCGGCGCGTTCATCGCTTGAGATGAGGTTGGCGCGGCCGCGCACGATCAGCCGATCGTGCGTGCCGTCTTCCCCCATCCAGAGCGCCACGCCCAAGTCGATCAGTTGCTGGGCGAGGGCATCGAGATCTTGCCGGTGCTGGGCGATCTGGCTCTCGATGGCCTGTCGAAGTTCGGCCAGTGTCCTGCCCTCGGCCATCGCGTTGAGAAAATTCCCGGCCTCGCGCATCGAGGAGGGTGTCTGCCCCGGTGGCGGCTGGAAAAGGCGGTTTTCGACATGGCCGTCGGAGAACACGATCACCGCCAGCGCCCTTTCCGGTCCGAGCGGAACGAACTCGATATGGCTGATCGGCGCTTCGTCGTGTTTCGGTGTCAGAACGAGGCTTGCACCGGCGGTGAGCCCCGAGAGGGCCGAACTCACGCGGTCGAGCAGGGTTGTCACATCGGCGGTGTTCGACTGGACGGTCGAGTCGATCATCTCGCGGTCGGCATCGGAAAGATCGCTGACCTCAAGCAATCCATCGACAAAGAGCCTCAGCCCGGCCTGGGTGGGCACACGACCCGCGGAAACATGCGGGCTGCTGAGAAGCCCCATGAATTCAAGGTCTTGCATGACGTTGCGCACCGTTGCGGGAGACACTTTCTCGGTAAGTGTCCTGGTCAGGGTGCGCGAGCCGATCGGCTCGCCGGTTTCAAGATAGGCCTCGACGAGTTTTCGGAACACTTCGCGGGAGCGCTCGTTCAACTCGTCCAGCAACTGACGGTTTGCCATTCTTCGCCCCTCGAATCGTTCGGACTTGCGTTTCGGTTGGCGCCGTGAGACTCCACCGGAAAATCTGAAGGAAAGGGATTTCCATGCGCCCGTCAGGCCGAAAGATAGATGAAATGCGCCCGATTTCAATCGAGACGGGGGTTTCCCGGCATGCCGAGGGGTCATGCCTCATCAAGGTCGGGCACACCCATGTTCTGTGTACCGCGACGCTCGAGGAGCGGGTTCCGCCCTTCCTGCGAGGTTCCGGCCTTGGTTGGGTGACGGCGGAATACGGCATGCTCCCGCGCGCCACCAACACCCGGATGCGGCGAGAAGCGGCGGCCGGCAAACAGGGTGGAAGGACGGTTGAGATCCAGAGGCTGATCGGGCGCAGCCTTCGCGCCGGGGTGGATCGACGCGCTCTTGGTGAGCGACAAATAACCGTCGACTGCGACGTGATTCAGGCCGACGGCGGCACGCGCTGTGCCGCAATCACCGGCGGGTGGGTCGCCCTGCGGCTCGCGGTCAACAAGCTTCTCCAGTCCGGGGAAGTGTCTTCCGATCCTTTGGCCGACCCGGTCGCTGCGGTATCTTGCGGCATATATGCAGGGCAGCCGGTGCTTGATCTTGACTATCCCGAAGACAGCGAGGCCGGCGTCGACGGCAATTTCGTTATGACCGGTTCGGGGCAGCTCATCGAGGTGCAGATGTCGGCCGAAGGTTCGACTTTTTCGCACCAACAGATGAATGACCTCATCGCTCTGGCCGACAAGGGAATTTCCGAACTGGTC